>CANPZE010000077.1 GCA_947589315.1 uncultured Lachnospiraceae bacterium
TTTATACTCGAGCGCTCCAAGACGCCCGGAAGCAAAATCATTCTCCACGGCGGAAGGATTTTTCAAATAGAAATCCGGATCCAAGCCCCCGCTTTCATAAAGCTCCCTGTAAACCTTTATAACTTCGCGGAATTCCTCTGTATCCCATGAAGGATGACAGATCTCACCGGACTCCTCCAGCCAGGAAAAAACATTGCATTTCGGCGCAATTCCAAGCATCACCCATTTTCCCAGTGCCGCCACATTGTTCACATTATATCCGATGGTATCGTCCCTGTCGTTTCCATCGGGATCCATGGCGGCAAAGTCAGAGACCATCTGAATAAATTCCTGAATATTTCGGGGCTCATCAATTCCCAGAGCATCCATCCAATCTTTCCTCACAATCAGAGCGGCATCCGAGCTGGAAAGAATGTTTTCTGTAAAAACCGGATGCGGAATCGCGTACAAATGCCCGTCTTCCTGACGCAGTTCCGGGAATTCAGCCAACAGCTTTTCCAGATTCGGATAGGCGGAAAGATCTTCCGGCAAAGCACGAACCGCATGGTTAGATATCATCTGATTAAACATGGCCGTATCATTTGAATCAGTAGAAGAAAGCATCACAGTAGTAAATACATCCGGCAGCTCTCCTGTATAAAACAGAATCTGATACTGTTTTTTGTAGTTGCTCCAGTTAAGGGATTGTGCGCTGGCATGAAAGCCAAATTTATCTTCCAGATATTGAGTAATCCCGTCAGGCTCAGGAGAATTCTGCATAATGTCGATATCCCAATAGCTGAAGCTAATCTCCGGAACACTGCCCTGTCCAGCTTCAATGGGAGCATTCGTTCTGAAATAGTACGCGGCAATGCATATACATAACCACAAACATACAAGTCCCAGGATGATTTTCATTCTTTTCATAGATCATCCCCCTTCCTGCAGGAATGCCGATTCATAATCCGGTGTCCTCTCCGGAGGATTCTTCTTTTCGAAAAGTGCTTCGGTAAGATGATGGCGAATAACCTGTAAAGCGCTTGAATACTTTCGCGAAATAGAAATAATCCTTATAGCCAACCTGATTCGCAACCATAAAGATCGGCATATCCATACGCAGCAATAATTTCGAAGCAAGATAGATCCGCAGAACCGTCAGATAACTGCAGAAAGTGAAACCAACTTCTTCCTTAAAGAGCCTGCTGGCGTAGTTTGGAGTAATGTGAACAAAATCTGCCAGCTTCTGGATGGAAATATACTCGTTATAATGAACTGCAATATAATCAAGCATGACGCGCGTCATCCTGTTTGACGTTTTTAATCGTTCCGGGGGGCAGAAATCCTTCGGGATTCCAAACGGGAGTTCTTCTTCCTGAAAACCGTCCGGAGCCTCTGCGGAAGTCCTGGATTCACGGTTTTCCAGAAGCTGCCAGGCTTTCTGCATGGAATCCATCAGTTCACTTTTAGAAAAAGGTTTCAGGCAATAGCTCAGCGCATTGTTGAACATCGCTTTTTGAGCATAAGCGAATTCTGCATGCCCGCTAATCACTATAAACAGCGTAGATAAATTCATTTGCTTCGCAGACTGCAGCAGTTCCAGTCCGTTCATTCCCGGAATCTTTATATCAATAAAAGCCAGATCGGGATTATGTTCCCGAATATAGGAAAATGCAGAGATCCCATCGTAGAATTCTCCCGTAATCTCAAATAATTCCTGTCCTTCAATCGTTGCAATCAGGCTTTTGATCACCAAATATTCATCGTCTATAATAATAGCCCGGTACAAATACTTTCACCTCTTTTTTCATTCGCACTTCCGCCGATCATGCCAACAGCTCATTGTCAGTTACTTTGTTCGATAAGGAATCCGAATCTGTACATTAGTCCCTACGCCCTCTTCAGAATCCAGGAGCAGATGAAATTTTTCTCCGAAATAAAGAATCATGCGACTGTTAACATTTAAAAGACCGATACTGTCATGATGCTGTACATCCATAGTGTTATAAAAATCCATAATTGTATCAGCGGAACGGATCGGATTCCGAAGATTCTGCTGGAGTTTTTTCAGTTTTTCCGGTTTCATTCCCACCCCTGTATCATAAACCCAGATTGCCAGATAACCCTTTTCCGGATTACGACCGACACCGATCAAAAGCGTGCCGGGTTTCAGACTGGGTTCCAAACCATGTACGATGGCATTTTCTACAATAGGCTGGATCACCATTTTAGGAATCAGACAGTCACAATAATCCTCCGAAAGATCATAGGTTACGGTGAACCGATTCGCAAAACGGTATGTCTGAATTTTTATATAAGATTGTATGATTTCAATCTCCTCTCTCAGGGGAACCATATCTTCTCCCTTGATGCTGTATCGAAAAATGGCGGAAAGAGCTCCTGCCGTATCAATGATCTCCTTTTTCATATCAGCTGAAGCCATTCCGCAGATCATAGTCAGGGTATTATACAGAAAGTGCGGATTGATCTGACTGCGCAGATAGGCAATTTCCGTTTCTTTGTTATTAAGGTTCATCTCATACATACGAATATAGTTTTCAATAATCGTATGATTCAGTTCATCTGTATGCAGAAGCATGGCGTTAAACGCATCGACAATCTCCTGAATCTCTGTATAGCCGATCAGTCCCTGCTGAAGCGGGATTCCATTTTTATAATTCTGATTTCCATCAGTAATCTCCACCATGAAGCATGTCAATTTGTACACGGATTTAAGAAGCGGACGATAAATTTGAAACATAACAAAGCCTACCACGAGCAGAAGAATTCCCATACACCCAAGCTGAAGGATTGCTATACGCCGTCCTGAAGAAGTAAAAATCTTTCTGTCGATAAACATATAGAAAGTGATATCCGGCAGAGGGAGATTATACTGGTTTACATACCAGGCTCGGGAATCTGCATAATACTCTCCACCCTCACGGCTCTTCTGACCGGAATAGACAATCTCATAACAGGCACTCTCTCCATATATAATATTCCCTGCCCGATCCACCAGAAGATACTCCGGAATATAATCGATCTCCATGGATGAACGCTCCTGAAAAAAACTGTTAATATCCACCGCAAGAAATAACATACCGCTCTGTTGAAATTCGTTTCCTTCCATTCTCAGTATAGGCATTCCCAGAATCTGACAATCGGAGTTTTCGACAATCGCGCGTCCCAAAGACTGAAGAGAATTAGAGCCAGAAGGAAATGATTCTTCCAAATCAGCATAAGCCTCATTTGCCCCATATACGGCGATGAAATTGCCGTTCGTACCAACAGCGGTAATGTTCCTGATATAAGGGGAAAGCTCCATCATACTGACAAGCAGATTATAGGCATTGATATAACAGGAATACTTTTCAGAAGGCAGGCGAACGGTCAGATAGTTCTGAAGGATCTGGTTATATGCCAGTGTATTGGCAATATTGCGGCAGATTTTATACATATCTCCCAAAGACCGGGAAAGCTGAGATGAATACAGCTCCATATTCTGACGCACAACCCTGGTATGCAGACGAATATACTCCTTACAGGTAAAGGAAGTAATCAGCACGATACACAAAAAAAGCAGAGCAATAACAAAACTAAACTGCTTTTTTAGAGAAAACAACAGTCTTTTTTTGCATAATGGGATTCTGAACATTACAATTTCTCTCTTAAAAATTATCAGACATTTTAAGTCGTTCAATCATTGCCTGCGGGTAATACTTACATATTTTGTATTTTACATGAATGTTCAAAGAGAAACCATGGAAAAATCTATAATTAATATGTAAAATTTCACAACTACGGAACAGAATTCACATAGAATATGCACAATCAATCCATTGTTTTTTTTCGTAAAATTGGTAAAATAAAACAAAAAGGAGGGAGACAAGATGAAAAAGCAAAAAAAATGGAATGAAGCTGTCGCTCCGGCAAGCATAAATTCATTCTGGAAACAGCTGTATCGGCAGAGGCAACTCGTTCTGCTGGCGCTTCCCGCTGTCATTCTGGTCTTTATTTTCAAATACATACCAATCTACGGAATCCTCATCAGCTTTAAGGATTTTAACGCGGCAAAAGGAGTATGGGGAAGTGAATGGCTGAACCCTCTTTGGAAAAATTTTACAACATTTTTCAAGAATGTCAACAGCCAGAAGATCATTTGGAATACATTTAAAGTCGGCATGATGACTCTGTTGTTTACTTTCCCGACTCCCATCATCTTCGCGCTGCTGCTTAATGAGCTGAAGGGGAAATGGTATAAGAAGACTGTTCAGACCGTTTCCTATATACCGCACTTTATTTCCATTGTTGTCATCTGTTCCATGCTCAACGGCTTCGGATCCATGACGGGCATGTTCAATGATGTCCGGGAGTTTTTGGGAATGGCAAGAGTAAACATGAACTCAGGCAGTGCTTATTTCCTGTGGGAATATGTAGGATCGGCAGTGTGGCAGGGTGTAGGATGGGGCTCTATCATATATCTTGCGGCTTTATCCAATGTGGATACAAGCCTGTATGACGTGGCAAATATTGACGGTGCCAACCGCTGGCAGAAAATCATACATATCGCCTGGCCGACCATAAAGCCTACGGCTACCATTATTCTGATCATGAATGTAGGTACGGTTCTGAATATGGACTTTACGAAAATTCTTCTGATGCAGAATGATACCAACCGCAGTGCGCTGGATGTTATTTCCACCTTTGTATATCAGAAAGGTATTGTAGAAGGAAAATTCTCCTATTCTACGGCAGTCAATCTGTTCCTGTCAGCAGTATGTTTTGCCCTGGTATTCAGTACGAATATGATAGTACGAAAAATGGATCCTGAAAACAGTTTGTGGTAATGAAAGGATGAGAAACATGGAAAAAGTCATATTACATCGAAAAAAAAATAAAATACATTACGGCAGCCGGATTTTCGACATCTTCCTGATCATCCTGATGGCGGCTGTCTCCATTATTTTTCTGTATCCGTTTCTCAACGTGATCTCAGTATCTCTGTCCAGCAACCGGATGATCTCCACCGGACAGGTTACGTTTTTCCCGAGAGAGATCATTTTGGATGGATATAAAATGCTGTTTCAGGAACAGAATATCTGGGGAGCCTATCTGAATACGGTCATTATCGCCGCAGGCTCTACCGTCATAAATCTGGTCTGTACATCCGGTATCGCGTATACCCTGACCTATCCGAACTTTGTACTGAAAAAGTTCCTGACGATTGCTCTTTTGATCACCATGTTCTTTGGGGGCGGTACAGTTCCCACCTACATACTGATCCAAAAGCTGCACATGATGGATACCTGGTGGGCTCTGATGCTTCCCAACGCGGTTCAGGCATATAATATATTTGTGTATCGTTCCTTCTACAAAGGAATTTCTTCGGAAATACGGGAAGCTGCAAAGATCGATGGCGCGTCCGACTATAAAATCCTTACCGGTATCTATGTTCCCCTTTCCAAGGCGCTTTACGCGACCTTCGGCCTGTTCAGCATTGTAAATACATGGAACAGCTACTATGATGCCCTGTTGTATATTAAGACGGACAAGCTGCTGCCTATCCAGATGATCCTCCGGAAGATCGTGTTTGTAAACTCCGGACTGAGCGCCATGAGCAATTCCCAGCAGATGATCGGAAATGGAGAGATGAATAAACTGAACGTGCAGTACGCCTGTGTGATCGCAACAATCCTTCCGGTTCTGATTCTTTATCCGTTCCTGCAGAAATACTTTGCCCAGGGCATGCAAGTGGGGGCCGTAAAAGGCTGACGGAGCGCGGAAAATGTGAAATTTTGTGAACAGTTCTGCCTGGCGTTCTCCCGGCGGCGGTTCATAGAATAAATGATACAAAAAAGAAAGAGAGGTTTAAAAGAATGAAAAAAAACGCGAAACAACTTGCCGCTCTCGCGCTGACCGGAGTGATTACGGTCAGCGCGCAGACCTCGGTCTTCGCCTCGGAAAACACGCAATTTGACCCTAATTCCGTACCGGAGCTGACAATGGACGTAAACACCTTCACAACGGCCAAAGATAACGGAATTGAGCTTCCGGAGCTTGAAGGCGGAACCCTGAAGCTGAAAGCCAGCATCGCTACTTATCAAATGTCCTCAGAAGGAACTCAGATCCAAAAGCTGTGGCAGGAGGCGATGGAGCACTATCTGGGCTGCAAACTGGAGATTGAATGGCAGAGAACGAATTCTCTGGATTATCTGAACAACGAACTGGTCGTGCTTCAATCCGGCGCGCTGCCGGATATGGCTACGGTCAGCAAGGGACCCGCGGTAAACGAATACGGCAATGATGGCATTCTTCTGAATCTGAGTGATTACATGGATTACATGAAATATTATCCGGAGTTCATGAAGGAAACTCAGGGCGGAGAAGACTATGCGAAGCTGGAAGACGGATCCATGTATTACTTTATGGATGGTTTCTATAACCCGGATAATATCCAGGGAGCGCAGTCATTTACCTCCTTCGCCTATCGCTTTGACCTTCTGAAGGAACTGGGTCTTCAGCCGGCTACTACTTTGGATGAGTTTACGGAGCTTTGCAAAACAATAAAAGAAAAAATTGACGCGGGAGAAATCAGCATCCAGTATCCGATTATCAACAGCACTCTGGACTACGGTCTTCAGAGAGGATTTGTAGGAATCTTTCATACCTGGGACTGTGTGTATTATAACGATGGAGCCTGGCGCTTCGGTCCCATCGAAGATAATTACCGCGAAATGCTGAAATACCTGAACAGCCTTTATGAGGCGGGTTATATTGATCCGGAATTCGCCACCGCAGACACTAACGCGGCAACCACCAAGGCAACCACAGGCGTGGGAGCTCTTTGTCCAACGCTCTGGTCTGGAAGCGTACAGGGGTGGAACGATGTAATGGAAGAAGGTCAGGAATGGGGTCTGGCTTTCCTTCCTGAAAACCCAGATTATGGAACGCCGTGGAAATGGGGCTCCAGACAGGACGGAAGATCCCTGAACGCCGGAATGGGCATCTATATCAGTTCCGCGACTGAACATCCTGAGTATGTAGTGGCCATGATCGATTATCAGTATTCGGATGAGATGATTAATCTGATGAACTGGGGCGTGGAAGGACAAACCTGGTCTGTTTCGGATGACGGTACGAAGATTTACAGTGATGATATTACATCTGCTGAAGATCCGGCAGTACAGTCCGGAAATTATGGACTTACAGCCTCCGGCGTATGCCGTACCGGTATGGTATTTAATCCCATGGATTTCAACGCTCTGCTGGACGTATCCGCAAAATCGGAACCTTGGTGGAATCCGGAAGACGGCTACTATGTAAGCAAATACTGGACAGAAACCAACCGTCTCGGAGGGGTGGAATCCATATCTCCCTATGACCGCCCTCCTGTAGCTTACCTGACACCGGAAGAATCCGGGCAGAAGGCGGAACTAGCCTATGAAGGCACCTGCGACAAGCGTGCGAGAGAGCTTTCCGTTCAGTTTATCACGGGTGAAATGGATATCGAGGACGATGATGCGTGGGCTTCTTATGTAGAAGACATCAAGAGCCAGACGGATACAAACTTCGATGATATCATCGCTATGCTCAATGAAAAAACAGTAACGCCGGATAATAGCCAGGCGGAAACTGCCAACGAATGATTGGAAGCCTCTGAAAAACAGAATCCTTCGCGGTTTTAACTCATATGAGTAAAAAAGCTCCTGGAAAGAGAAGTCGTTCTCTTTCCAGGAGCTTTTTGTTGTTCTTTCTCGTCTTATCTCTCATATATCCGCAAAATCGGCTGCGCCAGAAGCCCTGTTCCGGAAAGCTGCAGATGGGTGGAAGCTCCATCCCTGCGCTTCCACACCAGCGTAGTAGAAAATTCAATTCGAAGAGAATTCTTCCCATTTACCAGCGCCTCCGTCACATCCACCCCTGCCGGAAAACCGGTCAGATAGCCCAGATCACGGCCATTCACAAAAATCTGAGCCGTATCTCCCCCCGCCGGAAGTCTCAGAAAATAACTCAGGCCTTCCCTTAAAATGCAGGAAAATTCCCCATCGTACCGATAGAACCCCGTAAAGGTCGGATCATACAACGGACCATTCATACTTGGCAGCCTCGCTCCCTGTTTTAACTGTACATATGGAATAAACTCTCCGTAATGCAGCTCATCCGCACGGCTCACCCGCCACAGAAGATCCAGTTCCCGTTCTTCTATAAGAACTGGCAGAACATCCTCCTGTGCCGCGTCCCGATCAAGGACACAGAAAAAAGCTTCCTGTGGATCCAGCGTAAGAGAAAGCCGCCCTTCCGTCAAAGGAACATTCCGGACGGTATTATACCAGGGATCGTACCGCAGCGCAGCTCTGTAATCTTCCTCACGGAAAGTCACTTCCGTCCGAATGGTCTGTGTCAGGCTCTCATTGAAGAACATCCAGATCATACCCTCCTGTGTTTTTTGACCGAAGCTTCTGAGATTTTTTCTCTGCTCCGCTGGCATCGGCGCACAGACCAGCTGCGGGATGATCCGTTTCTTTACCTCTTCCGCAAGCTCACCGCAGGGTGTCACCGTTACCAGCCGTCCAAATTCTTCCGGCAGCGGATCCATTAACGTGTCATACGATGCTGCATAATCCACAGCAAATACCGGCAGGCCTTTTCCGGCAGCGGCAGCCGCAAATTCTGCCGCCGACCTCTTCTCACACTCAGCAGCTGGAAGAATCAGGCAGGAA
>CANPZE010000078.1 GCA_947589315.1 uncultured Lachnospiraceae bacterium
CATTGGGTTCTCCCATTGAAGCCGATACTGCGATAACCTCATGGACGGATGAGGGAAGGATATAAAGGTCATCTTCCAACTGCTCTGCCAGAGTGTGGAGCTTATCCTCATACAGCATGGAACATGCCCCATTGATTCCCTGGGCATTCGTTATTACCCACATGGTCTTGTCCGCCGGCATTTCTCCAATCATCATGTCTGCTATTTCTCCCGGCATCCCATCTTTCATAAATATCTCACGAATGACCTCATTCATGCTTTTTACTACAGGGGGCAGAAGCTTTCTTGTATTCTCCGCTGCCAGGTTAAATAACTGTTCTTCCTGCAAACCCAGGGATTTCGCCAGTCCATTATTTACCATGATGCTTTGTATCCCTTCCCCGCCTGCTTTCACGATCCAGCGGTAGATAATGGATAAATCCTGAAATTCACGATGAGGAACCCCCGCAAGCAGTTCCCTGTTCTGCTCCGTATTTACAAGCTGAAATACGATATTATCTTTCGCATCCGAAAGGTTTACTGATGCAATCATGGAAACATTTTTGAAATCATGTTCTATTTTGTATGCGGCAGTCTGTAATACCTCCTGCAAATCATTACATTCCTTGTAATGCTCATACATATCGTTTATATAGACTGTCGGCGATGCTTCCTGCCCTTTACCTCCGCTGATCAGATATATCCCGTCCAATGTACGGTTTACTTTCTGAATGGTATGAATCTGCATTTCCATTTTCTTCAGATCATCCGGTAAATAGTCTCTGAATTTTTCAGCAACCACTTCTTTAAACATCTCATAGTTCATCATAAATTTAACGCCCTCCTTCTCAGCACCAAAAGAGCCGGGGATTTCTCCTCGGCTCTTTCCATATGCTGTATTCTGTTTCAGACAACTTCCTGCCCGGAATAGAATTATTTTTTCTTTTTCTTCGCTGCCAGTACACCTGCAGCAATCACTAACAGTCCAAATCCTGCATACAGCCACGGGTTCATATTGTCTCCGGTCTGCGGCAGCTTAGGCTCTGTCGGCTTGTTGGTTAATTCCAATGTGTACTCTGCGATCTCCGGTGCATCATCGTCATACTGCAATACGACTTCATGCGGTGTGCTGTCAAGGATATACCCCTCTGCTGCTTTTGTTTCCACAACATAGTATTTGATATCCTCCACAAAATTACCGTCCTTAAATACTGCAATATCCAGTTCCTTAGACTCTGCATGACCGCCCTTGTCCGTTACAAGTGTGTCGATCACGTTTCCGTCTTTGTCACGGATTTCAAATTCCACACCTGCAATGCCTTTGCCCGTATCTTCATCGGTTTTCTCAATAATGATCCTGCCCCTGACAAGCTCATCCTTCATGGAAACCTTCTGAATCTCCTTTGTATTCTCCACGGTAAACTTCACTTCATTAGCAATCTTATAGCCATAAGGTGCTGTTTCTTCACGCAGGGTATATTCTCCCGTCGGAATACGCTCTATATAATGAGGTTCTCCGTCGGACTCCCATGTTTCCACCACGTTACCGTCCTTGTCAATAATGGAAAGCGTTGCACCCTTTAACTCATGCTCCCCGGTAATGTCTGTTTTGGAGATTTCCAGCTTGGTCGGGTAATTCTCAAATGCCGCCTCCAGCTCAATGACCGCAACATCTTCTCCCTGATAGGAAGCATCCAGTTCAAAAATATCCTCGCCAAGCACATATCCCTTCGGTGCTTCGATTTCCTTCACATAATACTGACCAAGAGGAAGGTCGCTTATAAATACGCATTTTCCATCTTTTCCGGTAACAGCCTTTTCCACAAGGGTATCTTTAGCCACCACAACCTTACCGTCAGCATTTACAATGTCCTCTGCCGCATACAGACCAAATACTGCTCCCTCAAGCTCAATTCCGGTTTCGGCATCTGTCTTAACAACAGTCACCTGCACCTTCTGTCTTTCGTTGGTTACTGCCATGCCGGCATAGACAACCTTCGTGTACTGATCTACATAGGACAAATCTGCTTCTATCGGCTCCTGATCCAATACAAATCCCTCTAAGGTCTTTGTCTCCACAAGATAATACTTTCCTAATGGAAGGTTCTCAATGCTTGCAATTCCCTTATCGTTGGTTACGATTTCTGCAACAAGGGCATCCTTCTCATAGTAAACGGTATCTAATCCGTCAGGGTTTACAATGTCCTCTGCTGCATAGACCTCAAAGGTAACGCCTGCAAGGGACTTCTTGAAATAATCAAAGATAAAATCATACCAATGTCCCTTCATCAGAGTGATGTCGGATAAAAACTCACCGTCTTTGTTGATGATTATGGTTCCGGTTGGTACTTCGTCCTGCATGATCACGGTCTGCACTTCCTCGGTATCGGAAACCGTAAATAAAATTTCCTCTGCCTGCAAATATCCGTAAGGTGCAAATTCTTCACGGAGGGTATAGACCTCGCCCACATGGAGCCTCTTGATAACGTGTGCTTCTCCAGAGTCAGATGTCCATGTGTCAACCACATTTCCCTCTGCATCAATCACAGAAAGGGTTGCACCGGAAAGCTCCGCTCCACTTGTAATATCAACCTTTGTAAACTCAAAGGTTGTAGGCATATTATGGAAGGTGGCAAAAATGGTAACATATGCTGCCTCCTGCCCCTGGTACTCTGCTTCAAATTTGATCATTTCATCGCATGATACATATCCGGCAGGAGCTTTGATTTCCTTTGCATAATAATTACCAAGAGGATAATCCTTTACAAACTGAATATCTCCGTTTGCATCAGATACCGCTGTTTCAAGCAGAGTATCTTTTTCTACAATTACCTTGCCATCCACATTTACGATGTCCTCAGACGCATATAAGCCAAATTCTGCACCGGAAATGTGTTCCCCGGTTTCTCCATCCATTTTCACAACAGATAAATCTACCTTCTGTCTGTCATTCTCAAAGGTCAGGCTTTCCTTAATGACCGGAGTCTTATCATCCACATAGGCGAAAGTCACCGTCTGCTCCTCTTGATTCAGAACATATCCGTAAGGAGCTTTTGTTTCCACTACCTTATAGGTTCCAAGCGGAAGGTCGGAAAGAACCGCTTTTCCGTTTTCATCTGTGACAAGGGTTGCCACCAGATCACCTTCTCTGTAATACTTTGTACGCTCTCCATTCTCGTCCTTCTGATAGTCATTGGTATAAATGTCCTCGGCTGCATAGACTGCAAACTCTGCCCCGGCAAGGCTGCCCTCTCTGTAAACAAATTCCTTATCCTCGCTGTCTGCAAACAGTCCGCCCTTATAGGAATCCAATACCTCGCCTTTCTTTTCCACGGTCAGCTTACCAACAGCAGGCTGATCTGCATAGTCTGCGGTAATGATTGCCTCGTAGGTGTCCGGATCAGTTTCATAAGCGGTATCGGTATCCACCGCAAATGTGATATATTCCTCATTTACCACATAGCCATCCGGTGCAGCCACTTCCTCTATGCGGTAATTGCCGAGCTTTAAGGTTTCCGGCAAAATCAGATCTCCGTCCTCATCGGTTAAGAAAGAGGTATGCTTTACCTTTGTCGGGTAAGTGGTGTACTGGGTAACATATTCCTTTGTGTCCAGATTGTAAATCTTAAACTCTGCATTGGGAACAAGCACTGTCTGTCCGGTCTTGCTGTCTTTTTTCACGATACGGAGTTTTGCCGTAAACTCACGGTCAATGAATACTCTCCATACCTGCGGCTCTTCCGGATGGTTCTCTGTAATGGCAACCTCGAAAGGCTTGATTCCCTTTACATTATGAGGTACTACCGTCTCTAAAACCACATAAGTTCCATAAGGAATCGGCTGTGTTACCAGATGTCCCCTGCTGTCCGTAAAAAGGGTTGTCTCCCCATTTGTTCCAATGATAACCGGCTTGGCACTATCAAAGTCATAACTGCCATCTTCCTTTACAGTTAAAGATGATTTGAGGTATGCCGTAAAGCCTGCACCCTCTAACAATGGAGCTTCCGTGTCATCTCCGTTATCCGATACCTTGATAAGCTGGAAAGGCTGCTTATAAACCTGTTCCTCGGACTTCGTGCTTCTTGCCACTTCCGGCACCAGATCGCCCTCATAATCACAGATTACATCATGCTCTGTCTCATCTAACAGATACCCTTCCGGTGCCTGAATTTCCTTCAGATAATACTTACCAAGATAAAGGTTCTTAATCTCGGCTTCTGCATTTTCATCGGTTGTAATGGTCGCAACAAGATCTCCTGCTTTAAAAAGTACGCCCGTTGCCCCGTCAGGGTGTACGATGTCTTCTCTTGCATATACCCCGTAAACTGCCCCTGTCAGGCTTGCATCTCCCTGTGGAACTGCTTTTCCGGTTTCCTTGTCAACCTTATAAAGATGAATTTTCGCTGTGGTATGATCGTTTACAAAGGTATGGCTGAAAGAAGCTCTTTCCTTTGTCTCTGACAGATAATTGAAGCTGAAGGAATATACATCCTCTGCATTTCTGATATAACCGTAAGGAGCCTGTGTTTCAGAAACATAGTAGCTGTTCGCAATCGGTAAATCTACCGTGAACGCTGCATTTCCGTCCTCTCCCGTGGTAACGGTCTGTAAGGCTGTACCCTTTGTCACAATAATGCTGCCATCGTAATTCTTGATGTCATTTCCGGCATACAGGGTGTACCTGCCGCCATCCAGAGGATTTTCGGTATCCGCATCCTTCTTTGTCACGCTGACAGCCGCCTTCTGTCTGTTGTTATAAATGCTGGCTGCTTCATACTGTACCTCCACATTCTGGTCCTTGTATTCGATATTGACTGTCTGCGGTGCGGTGTTGATCGTGTAACCGGCAATGCTGGCGGTTTCCGTTACCACATATGTCCCCAGGTGGAGATTTGATAATAAAACTTTTCCGTCACTTCCGGTCACAAGGTTTTCTGCCACCAGATCGCCCTTATTATAGACTTTTGTACCGTCAGCCTTATAAATATCCGCCCCGGCAGTTACCTTGAAGGTTGCCCCCTGCAGCTTTCTTGTCTCATAAGTGAAGTCAGAGCCATTCCATCCGGTCAGGACTTCTCCCTCCTTATAAATGGTAATGGCTCCAAGCTGCTCCTTATCAGTAGCATTGACAGTTGTTGTCTTGCCAGCCTTTACCTGCAAGGTATGAACCTTATTACTTACTACATACTTATTTGGTGCGGTAATCTCTTTCACATAATAAGTGCCAGCCACCAATGCCCCGGACTTTGCATATCCGTTTTTGTCTGTGGTGATCTTCTGCACAAGATTTGTGCAGGAGCTGTCGGAATAAATACCATAAACAGCACCGGACAGCAGCACCCCGCTTGCTTCATCCTTCTTATAAAACTCCCCGTAGCCGATATTTTCGGTCTTGACCTTGATATAGGCAGGAAGCGGATCGCCGGAAGGAACCTCCGATACAAACTCCTGGTCGCTGGTACTTCCCGTCAGCCAGAATACACAGCTTCCGTTTACCTGTACTTTTCCGCTGTTAGAAGTAAATGTGCCTGTTGTAGCATTGGTATTCACCTCTGACGAATAAATGGTAAGATTATTCCCGCTCCTGCTTACCCCATATCCGCTAAGGGATAAGTCAAACTCTGAAAGCACTCCATTTGTGTCCTTCAGCGTGGTTTCAAATCTCTGGTTTGCCTCATTCCATTTCAATTCATAAGTCTGTGCCTGACTTACCCTGGAAGCTGCAAAGCTCGGAATGGTTGCATTGATACCTTTATTCATATTATCCCTTAATGCAGTATAATACGCATAAGAGTTGCTCGGATCAGGTGCAGTATCACACAGCTTTTTTGCTGCCGAATCCGCACTTGAAGTACCAAAGATTCCCTTTTCAATAATCCAGACCATCGCCTGTGTTGCAATAAACTGGTCACATTGGTCATTGCTCGGTGCCGATGTGCTTGTACTTGAAAAACCATAGTACAGACAATATCTGAGATACATCGCCTGCGTATCTGTCAGGCTTGTTCTTGGGTTCTCATAGCTGTTCATAAGCTGTCCGCCTTTGGCAGCCAGACCAAAATTCATACAATAGGCGGAATGCCCGTCAATCATGGCATACAGAATCTTTCCATGATCATATCCTGCCTTTAATTCGCTGACCTCTCCGGAATCCTTTGTGGACGCATACCAGAAAGAAATATTTGCACTTGAGCTTGCCGCAAATACGGTTGTCCCATTTGCAAACAGGGAGGTAAAAACGGTTAAGACAGCAAGCAGCCCTGCCATCCATCTTTTAAACTTCTGCTTCATAATGTCCTCCTGACTATTTTTAAGCATGAAAAAAGCAGGCTGTCTGATTAGCCTGCTTTTTCCTAAACTGTTGTTTTATTTTATGCCCGGTAACAGTAGAATACATAACACTCTTTGCCACCGTACATCACGGTTCCGTGATATTCGATGTAGAAATACTGTTGTGGAAGGGAATTATACATCCCTGCGATATTCGCCGCAATGTCGTCCTCGCTGTTAAATTTGACTGTGCCGCTGACATCTCTTGCCTCATTTAAGTCCGTCGCCACATAATACTCAAGATACCCTGCTCCATCCGTGGGATAACAAGCGTTGTAATCCTCCTGTGAGAGCGTCCCTTCTGCCAGCATCCGGTCAAGGTCATCCGGAATATATATCTTTCCGTTTGCCTTCGTCTTTTCCGTTGCAAGCTGCACTACCCGCTGGGGACTGTAAGATACCGGCTCCGGCTGTGACGACTGCTCCGGCTGCGATGGCTGCTCCGGTTCCTGCTGGGTTGTCTGTGGCTGCGTCGCTTCATTCTGTTTTCCGTCTGGCTGCTGTGTTTCCTGCCCCGGTTTCTTTTCTGCCGGAATCTGCTCCTTTGAACCGCCATCCTCTGATCTGCTGTCTTCTTTTGAAGCACTCTCCTCCGGCTCCGGTTCTTCCACGGTTTCCGGTTCCTCTGTCTCCGGCTCCTCCGTTTCACTCTCTTCAGGGCTACTCTCACTCGCATTCACAACTGCCTGCTTTTCTGTCTCTACACTCTGCTCCTCTGTTACCTGCCCTCCTTTTCCACCGCATCCTGCCAGAAGCAGGATGGTTACGGATAAAAGGAGAAATAATTTCTGCATCTTCATATGCCCACCTGTCCTCTCTCCCACGAGGGACAGGCTTTCGTTCCATAAACTGCCCTGCCACTTCTGTGGCAATCCACATCCCGTGCGGCATTACCCCCGTGGGTTTCTGTATTTCACTTTATATGACAATTTACGGAACGCTGTTTTGATCCTGAACTTAAGCTTTTACCGTTCATCAGGACTGTCCCGTATTCTGTTCATCCCATCCTCCTGCTATTTTACCATGAGCTTGTAGTAATATGCCATCATTCTTTTCAGCTTTGCATTACTTTTGTAGGACCGGAAAAATCTGTATCTCCACATACCTTCCACCTCCTCTCCTAATCACCGACAGCTACACCAACTAAGGACAACACCACTCTTGCTGTCAGGGCAAGCAGCAGCAGAAACAATTTCAGTCCTGTGCATAACAGTTTCAATATCATCAATGCCGCATGAAGCAGCCATTTCAATATGGTAAGCAATACCACGCCTGTCTTTCTTAAAATCATTCCTGCCATATGACTTCCTCCTTTCCGCTATCCCCATGATGATGCAAGTCCCACGGTTGTTTCGTCTGCGTCCGTATCTTCCTCTGTTCCGCCGGCTGCCGCATTTACATTTTCTGTCCTGGCTTCCGGCATTGCCAACACCTTACCGCCTGTTAAGGCAGAACCTAATATAATAATCATTTCCCTCTGCAGATCGTCTCTGATTTCCCTGCGCATCTTCTCCAAATCTTCCCTTGTAACATAAAGGCACTCTCCGGACTTTGGCTTATCATTATTTGTCAGCTCATCTCCTGCCAGTCTGTTAATATAGGCATCTGCCGCATCAATCAGGAATTGGTTGACTGATTTATGCACATCCGTATTTAAGTCTGACAGGACCAGATGCACCCTTCTGTGCTGTTCATTGTCAAGGTTCATTCTTAAATTGTGATAAACAATGTTCCCTTTTCCCATTTGCCTCACCCCAGTCCAAATTCTTTCTTATGCGTGGAAAGATAGAGCTTGCCAAGATATTCATATCCTTTTGCATTTGCCTTTACATCCTCAATGTACTGGATATTGCTTCCCTCCTGACTGCCAAAGAGCTTCATGACCGTTGCACCGCCTCCGACAAAGACAATCTCTGTAATGTCAAGGTTATATCCGTGTTCCAGCAGGATATTGTAGACCTTTTCTGCATAAGACCTGAGAAATTCCTCCACGACAGCCATGTACTTCTCCGGCAGCTTTCCTCTCTTTCCGGTTTTCATAACCTCCTGTATATCTTCCTCGCTGATTTCCCTGCCATACTGACGGATACATTCATCATTGATCGTACCCATGCACTTAATCAACCCTTCCCTGAGTGTGATACACTCCGCTTCGTTTGGTGCGGAATCCTCAATCGGCATAATGTCAATCGTCCAGCTTCCAATATCAACGACCACCACCCTTTTTGGCAGAGTTTTCATTCTGTCTGCAAC
>CANPZE010000079.1 GCA_947589315.1 uncultured Lachnospiraceae bacterium
GCATTGGTATATCCGTTTTCCTTCAGCAGCGCCAGCGTATCCCCGGCTGCATAGATCACAAGGTCTTCCGGACAGCCGAAGGTAAAGTTCTTCTGTACGATTCCCGGCGCTGTTTTTTCTGTATGGTCGGTTTTCTTAATCGTCAGTTTCTTCAAACGGATACAATTCCGGAAACAATTAGGATTAAGCTCAGAACTGTCCGCATCGCGGCCAGCCTCCATGACTACCTCTGTCACACCGGATCCGGCAAAGCCGTACATATTATCATTACCGCCCTGGCTAGACAACTTTACATTTCCCTCTATGGTTACTACAAAGCTATCTGACTGAGTGCCCGCATTATTGAACGGTCTCTCCAGGGTGATTGTTTTTTGGGTTGCTTCCGTTGATTTAGGGAATTCCACCTTCTCCAGGGCCACACAACCACTAAAGGCATCCGCTCCTACTGTGTTGACACCGCCAAAATAAACATGCTTCAATGCTTTACAGTCTACAAAAGCCCTGTTCCCTATTGCCAGATTATTGGTTGTCTCCGGAAAAACAAGATCCTCCAGATTAGTGCCTGCAAACGCAGAACCGCCTATTGTCTTTAATTGGGTAGCTCCACTGGCATCTGTCAGGAAATCCACTTCATTTAATCCAGAGTTACTAAAAGCACTTATATCAATACTGGTTACATTCACCGGTATCGCAATGTTCTTTAAGGAAACACATTCCTGGAATGCCTCTTCCATGATCCCTGTGATCGTATCCGGCAATGTGATCGCCGCCAGGGAAGTACAGTGGGAAAACGCATTGCGTCCAATTCTGTCAGATGTCATGTTATCAGAGAACTCTATCTCTGTCAGGCTCTTACAGTTCAGGAACATCTTGTCCTCTGTTTGCTTTACATTGACTGCCTTAGTAAGGGAGTTATATTCGGCAAATGACAAAGTCTTATCGATTTCTGCATCCTCTGCCCAATGTACTTCCTTTAGTTCCTTCACAATATCCGGGAAACGGTACTGCCAGATATTTGCGTCTGTTTCATTACTTATATTCTTTAAAGTAAGGATCTTAGTTGCCGGATCATAGCTATAATCAGCGCCATCATAGATTCCCAGCACAGTTCCTTCTATTCGCTTGCTGACAGCCTTATAATACTCATCTGTCTCTTCCTGCCGTCCTTCGATATAGTACATGCCGCCTGCTGTGGGAACAGCCGTAGGATCATCGGGATTGGCATATTCATATTTGTTGTCAGCAGTCCTGATGTAATAGTAATAGGTAACTGCATCCTCACCTTGCTTATCTATGGTCTGGAAGGAAAACTCTTCTCCAGAATTGATCGTATTATTCTCCAGGCCAATGGTTAGAAGCCTCTGCTGTTTGAAGTGGGCCTCCGAGATCAGCTTGATCTTCTGCTCCCCGCTTTCCTTATCCGCATCGCCAGCATAAGCCTCCACACTACTTAAGGCCGTGCGGAACTTTGTCTGCTGGTCGACGTCCTTCACATAAATGGAAGGATAGGATGAACGAAAGATATTTTTATTGATCGTACTGCTAATCTCACCATGGAACACCAGGCTCTCCAGAGATGCCATAGTGGTAAATGCCGAACTTTTTATAGTGGTTACTGTCTCCGGAAACTCCAGGATACGCAGGGAGGTACCGTTAAAAGAGCTATCTGCGGTTGTGATCTTGGTATCCTCCAGTCCAAACAAAACATTCATAGGACAATTTTGAAAAGCATTTGCCCCAATCGAAGTAATATTGCTATTAAGTGTTACCATTGTCAAAGAGGAGCAGCTGGCATAAGCCGAGGCGCCAATAGATGTTACCCCTGTATCACTCAGGTCGACATTCTCAAGAGAGGTACAGCCATTAAAGCAGCTGCCGCCAAGGGATGTTATGGTACCTCCAAGGTCAACGCTGTCAAGGGCTTTGTCATTATAAAAGCAAAAGTTAGGAAGTGCCGTGATCTGTGTATTTCCAGCAAAGCTGACTGTCTTCAATGTGGTAATGCTGGAAAATGCTCTTAAACCGATTGTTGTCAGCGATGGAGCTTTGCCTTCAGATAGATCAAGTTCCGTCAATTTGGTACCGGCAAAAGCCTGACTTCCTATGTTTTCCAGGGCAGAAAGCTGGCTGAAATCAATGGCTTCTATTCCTGCATTATTAAACGCATACTCTCCAATCGTGGTTAGCGCTTTACTTTTTGAAAAATCAACCTCAGCCAGAGAAGAACATCCCTGGAAAGCATATTGCCCAATACTTTCCACATCTTTACCGATTGTGACAGACGTAAGCTTGGTTGCACCTTGAAATACATAGTTTCCAATATGGGTGATATTATCGCCGATCACCACGCTGGTATATTCTTCATCTGCATCGTCCCAGGGCATATCCCCGGATCTAGTGGAATCCGCTATTGTTGTAGTCTCCAGATCCTGAGGGCAGGTAATGGTCAGCACGCCCTCCTCAATCTTATAATCAACCATAGGGTTCACACGAAACGCAGCATAGTCACTCATAACCGTAAAATGCGTACTATCGCTCAGCTTGGCCCGGACATAATACTTTCCCTGTTTCAGCTGATTCGGTTCTGTAGTTATTACGTTCTTAGATCTATCATAATACATCCATGTAACATCACTGCCATCGATCCCTGTAGTATTCGTCTCAATCTTTGGCTGGGGCGGCAGATTATCCATTCTCACATCAGCGCAGCTGACCGTCACCTTCCCCTGGGGGGTAGTCTTTTTATAGTCATCCAGGGTCTTCAGGGAATATCTGATCACTTCGCTTCCTTCATTAACCTTGTCATAACATTCTTTAACAGCTTTTGCCATTGCATTGTCAAGACTAACCACATAGATAGTGATATCATTACAGTTGCTAAATGGATAGTCGGGTCCAAATCTTGTAGGAAAATACATACTATCCACTTCTGCTGCCGTTGTGCGGAGCGCAATGTCTCTCAGGGAGGCGCAGCCTGAAAAGATATTTCTTTTTAATGCGGTTACTCCCTCCGGTATATCAATATGATCTATAAGGTCACAGCCGCCGAAAGCATATTCCCCCATGGCAGTTAAATCCTTTCCCAGGTCAACATCCAGCAGATCTTTGTCATATTGACAAACTCTGTCGCCAAGTTCCTTTACCCCGTCCAGAGTAAGCTTTCTCAGCCTGGGCAAGGAAGTAAATCCATCGTTTCCTATCTTATTTAAGTTCTTGACGATCAGTGTACGGATCTCTGCTTTTGCATCCTCAGCCGTTATGGCGCTCGCTACAGCCTGAGTCTGAGCGGAACTGATCTCCTCCGTCCCGCTGGTTCCCTTAATGTACAGAGTCCCTGCGTCCACGATGCCTTCTATGGCATCCTTAAAATACCAATAATTTACTCCTGTGCCCAGCGTTGCACCCTCTGTATCTTTCTGAGCAGCCTGCTCCAGGACATCGTCGATGCTCTGGGCCTCTGCCTTCTTTACCGATGCCGCCTTCTTTACCGCCCCCACGGAAGCGCTGGCGTTAATCGGCGCCAGTGTCACAACCATGGATGCCGCCAAAACGACACTCATTACTTTTTTCCATTTAAATGTTCTCAACTTCATTCTCCTTTCCTCACCAAAACATCCTCCATACTCATATCCCGATGGAGGCAAGCCTGTACATCCGGCTTCCCTCCAGGAATATCGCCCGCTGCTGTTATAGAGCCGGCTGGTACCTTTACGGATGTCATGAGCTCTTTTTTCAGTCTTCTATGTATCAGTCCCTATGTAGCCTCTATGATGTCTGCGATTAGTACGCCTGTTGTTCTCCGGCAGCGTCCGCTTTTCCGGCCATCTGCCTTCCATTCTGCTGTCGTCATCGTAGTCTTTTCTCTTAGTAATTTTCTGTCATTTTTTTGTTCCAAGTTCACCTCTTCATGAAGTATATTCAACCAGGATCTCTGCCTCTGTTGCAAACAGGTAGGCAAAGGACTTGTTGAAATACTTACAAAAAGCACGGCATTCGTCTGGCCAGAATTTTCCATGACGGAGTTTCTGTCCATATGTAGTGCGACTAACGCCGATAATTTTACCCATCTGCGCATCAGTGAGATGGTAATACGCTTTTTGCCCTAGCAAATTTGGATACACTGTTGTCATCTCCTTTCTTGGCGTTTCGCCAATTTTTATTTTAATATTATCAGCAAAACGCCAAATTGTCAATTTATTTCCTTTTCCAATTTATGCTTTTTGACGAAATGCAGATTTTGTGATATGTTTGATTCAGAAGAAAGGAGGTAAGGCAATGGGTTTCCCGGAACAATTAAGAAATGCCAGGAAAGCTGTAGGATACACCCAGCAGCAGGTAGCGGATGCAATGGGTATAACGAATAGCACATATTGTGGCTATGAGACTGGCAAACGGCAGCCTGATGTGAAGAAAATCAAGCAACTGGCTGATATACTCCAAACTTCAGGGGATATACTTCTCGAAACAGGATTTGACGCCGAAGAGGAAGGCTATTCTATTGAAAAACAGAATGAAGTTATCGCACTTTTTGAGTCTCTCCAGCCGGAATTTCAGGAATGCGCTTTAGAACAGATCCGAAGGCTCGCCGAATTGCAAAGAAGAGCTTTGTAAAAGCAGAATATAGAGAGGATTGGCGTTACGCCAAGTATTGTTGGCAATAAGCTGAGTTTTTTGGCAAAATAAAAATCCCCATTCCCGATATCAGGAATGAGGATTCTTCAGACCAGGCAAAGATAGATTCCTATCTCTGCTTTAATTTTTCTTGCAAATATATAGTATCCGGTTCTCCACCATTATCTGCTAAAAGCCATGCCAGCTTTAAGAGAAGCTCTCTCTGTCTGCTTTCCATCTTTTCCAGCAGCTGGCCCAAGATCTCGTCCGCATCTTCTTTGCCCATAGGGTATTCTCCAAAAAAGATCTCATTCGGCGATGCATTGATCTCATTGCAGATATCTAAAAGGGTCTTGAGCGACATTTTTGCCGTCCCATTCTCGATATGCGCAATGTGGTTGGTGGATTTGTCCACCTTCTCTGCCAGTTCCGCCTGGGTCAGTCCCATGCGGAGTCTGCATCTCTTCAAATTCATTCCAATTTTCTTATTGTCCATTTTTGTACCTCCTCCTGCCTGTTCCTGTGTGCAATGTGGTTTCAAGAACTTCTCTTTTGTATCCTTGTCCATCAATGACATTTATGCTTTGTCAAGGACAACTTCATTATAACTGACATAGAGCTACTTTACAAGAAAAAAAAATAATTTTATATAAAAGAATATAAAATTCAAGCGTGATGTAAAAAAATGCCGGAGAACAATGGATGCCCATTGTTCCCCAGCTCCGGACCCTGTTGCCAGGATCGTAATAAACGATTTTTTACAATTTTATTGTTCTTCTGCCGCATACGCAAGCATTTCTTCCTCCTGGATTTTCTCCACGGATTCTTTTTCCCACTTTTCTTTTGCTTTGGGCGGCTCCGATCCTTCCTCTTCAAAGGTTCCGTTAAAGGCGGCTTTCAATTGTTCGATCTCCTGTTCTGCCGCTTCATCGCAGTCCAGCTTTACAGAGCGATATCGCTTCATTCCTGTTCCTGCGGGAATCAGCTTACCGATAATAACATTCTCCTTCAGGCCCTCTAGCGGATCAATCTTTCCTTTGATCGCAGCATCTGTCAATACCTTAGTGGTCTCCTGGAAGGAGGCTGCAGACAGGAAGGAATTGGTAGCCAGGGCGGCTTTCGTGATCCCCAGCATAACCTGCTTGCCTTCTGGCGGCTCTTTCCCTGCTGCGGTCAATTCTTCTACTGCATCTTCGTACTCCAGCGCATCTACCATAACTCCCGGAAGGAATTTGGAATCTCCGTTATTTTCAATCCGTATCTTCTTCAGCATCTGGCGTACAATGACCTCAATATGCTTATCGTTGATCTCTACACCCTGGAGGCGGTATACCCGCTGTACCTCGCGGATCATATAATCCTGTACAGCGCGCACTCCCTTGATGGACAGGATGTCATGAGGATTCACGCTACCCTCTGTCAGTTCATCACCGGCTTCCAGTTCCTGCCCTTCTATTACCTTGATCCGGGAACCGTAGGGAATCAGATATGCCTTAGACTCACCGGTCTCTTTATTAGTGACGATGACCTCTCTTTTCTTCTTGGTATCCTTAATGCCGACTGTGCCTCCAAATTCTGCGATGATCGCCAGGCCCTTGGGCTTACGGGCCTCAAAAAGCTCCTCCACACGGGGAAGACCCTGGGTGATATCATCGCCGGCCACACCGCCTGTATGGAAAGTACGCATGGTCAGCTGGGTACCGGGCTCACCAATGGATTGGGCGGCAATGATACCTACTGCCTCTCCTACCTGCACCGGCTCTCCGGTAGCCATGTTGGCGCCATAGCATTTCGCACATATGCCAATGTGTGATTTGCAGGTAAGAATCGTACGGATCTTTACCTGCGCCTTGTCGCCGGCATCAACAATCGCTTTGGTAGCTACAATGCGCGCTGCCCTCTTGGGAGTGATCATGTGATTGGCCTTTACGATCAGTTCCCCATCATCGTCATATATATTTTCACAGGCAAAGCGGCCCGTAATACGCTCTTCCAGAGATTCAATCAGCTCTCTGCCATCTACAAAGCCTCCGATCTCCATGCCGGAAATCGTATCTCTGTCTGCGCAGCAATCTACTTCCCGGATGATCAGTTCCTGAGATACGTCTACCAGACGCCGGGTCAGATATCCGGAATCGGCAGTACGCAGCGCTGTATCGGACAGACCCTTCCTGGCTCCGTGGGCGGAAATGAAATACTCCAATACATCCAGTCCCTCGCGGAAATTAGACTTAATGGGAAGTTCAATGGTACGGCCTGAGGTATCGGCCATCAATCCACGCATCCCAGCCAGCTGCTTGATCTGTTTATCGGAACCGCGGGCTCCGGAATCTGCCATCATATATATATTATTGTATTTGTCCAAGCCTGTCAGCAGAGCCTCTGTAATCTCATCATCAGCTACTTTCCAGGTATTGATCACTGCCTTATAACGCTCCTCCTCCGTGAGCAGACCTCTGTGGAACTTACGGGAAATGGTCTCAACCGTTTTCTCCGCATCGGACAGGATCGTTTTCTTGGCCTCGGGCACTGTCATGTCAGAAATGGATACAGTCATTGCCGCCCGGGTGGAATATTTGTAGCCCAGGGACTTAATATGATCCATGGTTTCGGCCGTGCCTGTAGCTCCATGGGCATTGATGCATTTCTCCAGAATCTGTTTCAACTGCTTCTTGCCCACATGGAAATCTACCTCCAGCTTTAAGAAGTTCTCCGGGTCGGTCCGGTCAACGAAGCCTAAGTCCTGAGGAAGGATCTCATTAAAGATAAAACGGCCCAATGTGGATTCAATGATCCTTTGCTCTGTTTTGCCTTCCCCGTTTACTCCGGTCCTTCTCACCTTAATGCGGGAATGCAGTGTGAGCGCCCCATTCTCATAAGCTGTGATCGCTTCATTCACATCTTTATAGGAGTTGCCTTCGCCCTTTACTCCCGGCCTCTCCTGGGTCAGATAATAAATTCCCAGTACCATATCCTGGGAGGGTACTGCAACCACGCCGCCGTCTGAGGGCTTCAATAAGTTGTTGGGAGAGAGCAGCAGGAAGCGGCACTCTGCCTGGGCTTCTACAGACAGGGGCAGATGCACTGCCATCTGGTCTCCATCAAAGTCTGCGTTAAATGCCGTACAAACCAGGGGATGCAGCTTGATCGCTTTTCCTTCTACCAATGTAGGCTCAAAGGCCTGGATCCCCAATCTGTGCAGGGTTGGCGCACGGTTCAGCATAACCGGATGTTCGCGGATAACCTGTTCCAGCACATCCCATACCTCAGGCTGCAGCTTTTCTACCATCTTCTTGGCCTGTTTGATATTGTGTGCCGTGCCGTCAGCCACCAGTTCCTTCATGACGAAGGGCTTAAACAGCTCAATGGCCATTTCTTTGGGCA
>CANPZE010000080.1 GCA_947589315.1 uncultured Lachnospiraceae bacterium
TACGGAAAGGTTCTGTCGCCGGTGATCAGGAATCGGGAGTTTTATGAGTATTGGTCAGACACTCTTCCTTTTTACCGAAATGTCCAAATGGAAGGGGTGGATATTGCGTGACGGAGAAACAGAGGGAACTGTGCCGTTACCGGCTGGCGCAGGCAGAAGAAACATTACAGAGTTCAAGATTGTGCCTGGAAAACCGGTTTTATAAGGATGCGCTCAATCGGTCTTATTACGCAGCGTTCTACGGGGTAAAGGCGGTTTTGGCCCTGTCGGATATTGACTTCAAAAGGCATAAGGACGTGATTGCATATTTTAACCAGCATTATGTAGCTTCCGGTATATTTGAGAGTAATGTTGGGAAACGGCTTGCACGGCTCCAGAAAAAGAGAGAGAGTGGTGATTATGATGATTTCTTTATTGTATCCCGTGAAGAAGCTGAGGAACAGCTTCAATCGGCAGAGACGGTATTGAAAGCGGTTCACCAGTATCTGGAAATGAAGCAGGAAACAGAAGAATAAAAAAAGTAAACCTAAGTTGGGAGTGCCATTTCGGCACTCCCGTTTTTGTGGCCGAAAAGGAGGCAAATGCAGTTATGTACGAAACGATATCAACTCTGGGTATGGAACGCGGCGAATGGCTGCGTCTCAGAAGAATGGGCATAGGGGGCTCTGACGCCGGAGCCATCTGCGGGCTGAATCCGTATGTCAGCGCTATGAGTGTTTATAAGAGCAAGGTGTCAGATGATGTGGACGATGAGGATAACGAAACGATGCGTCAGGGCCGCGATCTGGAGGAATATGTTGCAAAACGGTTCTGCGAGGCAGCGGGCCTTAAGGTGCGACGTTCCAATATGATGTACCGGAGCCGGGAGTATCCGTTCATGATCGCAGACGTGGACCGGCTGGTCGTCGGTGAGGACGCCGGCCTGGAATGCAAGACGGCCAGCGTGTTCAGTGCGGACAAATGGAAAGACGGGAAGATCCCGCCCCATTACCTGATGCAGTGTTACCATTACATGGCTGTCACGGGAAGAAAGGCTTGGTATATCGCGGTTGCAATCCTTGGGAAAGATTTTAAGTACGCAAAGATTGAGTGGGATGATAAGACCATCTGGAGCCTGGTACAGATTGAGAAGGCATTCTGGGAGCGCCATGTGATACCGCGTGTCATGCCGGAGCCGGACGGGTCAAAAGACTGCGATGATATCCTGAAAGAGTGCTTTCCGGGCGGTAAAAAAGCCGCTGTACCATTGATCGGGTTCGATGAAAAACTGAGACGGCGGGAGGAGCTTATGAATCAGATCGGAAGTCTGGAGACCGAGCAGAAACAGATCGAGCAAGAGATCAAACTGTATATGGCTGACAATGAGGCTGCCTACGCGGACGGATACCGCATTTCATGGGCAACTGTGGATTCGGTCCGTATCGACGCAAAGCGTTTGAAGGCGGAGAGACCAGAGATATATGAAAGCTTTTCCAATACCACCACGGCCAGACGGCTGACAATCAAGGCGGCATGAAAGGGGAAGGAGAATATGGTAAAGAGTACACTGCGTAAAACAGTAAACAAAGCGGTCCGCAGGGATTTTAGCAGATTTCGGGCATCGATGTATAGAAAGTCTCAGCCGGAGGTCTGGGAGGCCAGCGGCAGGATCCATTTTTACAGCTGTGTGTTTGAGTATTTCCGGTATAACGACCGGATACCAATGAAGTATTACGCGCTGCTCTCATCCTGCAGGAGGCCGATTTATACCCTTTGGGAGACTTATCTGAGATATGAGAACCTCAGTTATCTTACATGGGAGGACATCGACGATATCATGGAGGTACTTTTGGGGAGCAGGCGGGCATCATCAGAGAGGACGGTGAAAAACCATGAAGCCGATCAGAACATTGCGTGCTGACGAGATCGAATGCAGGGTGGGGGCCATCAATGAGAAAGGCCTGTCGCTGCTGCTCTATAAGGACGCAAGGGTGGATCAGAAGATACTGGATGAGACGTTTGGACCGGTGTGCTGGAAGCGCAGCCATCAGCAGATCGGAGGGAACCTGTACTGTACCGTGGAGGTTTGGGACAGTGAGAAAGATCAATGGATTGCCAAACAGGATGTCGGAACAGCCAGCTATGCCGAGGTGGAGAAAGGCCAGGCGTCGGACAGCTTCAAAAGAGCGTGTTTTAACTGGGGTATCGGGCGCGAACTTTACGAGGCTCCGTTCATTTGGATACCTGCGAGCAGGGTAAAGATCGAACCCCGCACCAAGGGGAAAGGCGAAAATTACATCACGAAAGAGCGGTTCAGCGTGACGTCCATCGGATATGATGAAAACCGGTCGATCATATCTCTGGTAATCGAGAACGGGAAGCATCAGCCGGTGTATGTGCTGGCACCGGCAGGCAGCGGAGCAGGGAAAGAGGGCAGCGTCAGTGCAGGCTCAGAACAGAAAAACAGGAGATCAGAGACTGTCGGCACTGCAGGAGACACAGAACAAAGCAGCGTTAAGTCCGGGAGCAGCAAGTCCGTCAATAATGAGAAGCAGGGGATCACCGCCTCTCAGAAAGCCGCGATGGAACGGGAGCTTCAACGTACCGGCGTGGTTCTTGATAAGGTTCTGGAACGCTACGGTATCGGGACCCTTAATGAGATGACCGGGGATATGTACAACAGGGCGATGAGGGGCCTGAAGAAATCGCGCAGTGTACAGGCTGCCGCATAACAATCATATCAAAATACCGGAGGAACAGCCGCAGGCAAAAGTATTGCCGACTTCCTCCGGCATTTTACTATTTTGGAAGGAGAGATCAAATATCATGAATAAGGAAGATTTCATTAGGGCGCTCAGAAAAAGAGTGGCTGATACTTTAGGAGACAGTGTTATTGTCGGGGAATCATTGCTCCCCGTAAATAATAGAAGGCCGGCTAATGCATTGGAGATCTGGAGCAAAGAAAGCCGGGCTGGAATCTGTATCAACAGTGAGCCGCATTATGAGGCTTTCCGCTCAGGAGTGGAATTGGAATGGATCGCGGAATATATCTGCCGCCAATATAACAGACAGGCAGCGAATAACCCAATGCTGACAGATCCGCGTCTGGCGGACATTATTATACATTTCTTCAGTGATTTTCGAATCGTCCGGAAAAGGATCGTGTTCCGACTGGTCAATGCAGTTATGAATGAAGAAAGACTGAAAGACATCCCTCATATAAGGATACTCGACCTCGCCATGGTATTTGGCATCAACATGGGAAACAGCGAGGACAGTTCAACATGGTCAGGTATTACCTATGATAAAATGAAGAAATGGGGCATCGGAAAGGATGACTTACTGAAAGCGGCTCTTAAAAATACGCCGTCCATTTGTCCGGTGGCTATGGATGATATGAACAGTATCCTTTTGAAAATGGTGGAACAAGATGACCTGGATGAGGAACTGAGGACGCAGTTGCAGGAAACGCTTCGATCTGCAAAGGAAAAGGTACCGATGTACGTGTTGTCCAATTCGCTCGGAATCCACGGCGCGGGAGCGTTATTATATCCAGGCGTGTTACGGGGTTTTGCTGACAGCATCGGTGGGAATCTGATTATTCTGCCGTCAAGCGTCCATGAGACGATCCTTGTGCCGGAGACTGAGGAAGTGGATATAGAGGACATGAAAGATATGGTTATGGATATCAACAGGAATGAAGTGGCGAAAGAAGCCTGGCTGGCGGACAATGCCTATCTTTATGACAGGGAACAAGACTGCATTAAGGCGGTCGGGCATGGGGCGCCGGGGGAACCGAACGTGTTCTATCTGGCAGAATTGGAAGATACTGTGAAAGAGGTGACATACGATGAAGCAGTTTGAAGAGATATTCAATGAGGAATTTTTGAAAATGGTATTGGATGAGCGGCTTAAAAGACTGCCGCATAATCGGCATGATGATGAATATGGAGAGCGGATTATCTCGGAAGGAGAGGAAATAATCGACCGTCTTGCTGAGGAAGATAAGAAGAAGGTGATGGCATATCTGGATATGATCACAGATGATATGGCAGATTATGAGCGGGGGGCGTATCTTGGCGGCTTGAAAGATGTAATCGGAATTTTGAAGATGCTTAAAGCTGTGTAGGGAGTCGGCTATGGCATCGCAGAGAAAATATGGTTATGCCAGAGTCAGCTCAAGCGGGCAGAAGCTGGACCGTCAAATGGTGGCTTTGCGAAAGTATGTGCCGGAAGAAAATATCATCGTGGACAAGCAAAGCGGTAAAGATCTGAACCGTTCGGGATATCAGGCATTGAAGGGGGCCTTGGGTTTGCGCCGGGGAGATGTTCTGGTTATCAAGTCTTTAGACCGTCTGAGCAGGAATAAGAACGATATCAAGAACGAACTGCAATGGTTCCGTGAACAAGGGATACGGCTCCAGATCATCGATATCCCCACAACCATGGTGCCGCTGCAGGAGGGGCAGGAATGGATACAAGATATGGTAAACAATATCCTGATTGAGGTTCTTTCCAGCTTCGCAGAGGAAGAGCGCAGGGCGATACGCCAGAGGCAGCGCGAGGGGATTGATGCCGCAAAGCAGGCCGGCAAAAAGTTTGGGAGGCCGGAGAAAGCCTTTCCGGACGGGTGGGAGATATATTATGCCAGATATAAGAACGGGGAATTGACGCGCAAATATGTCATCGAGCAGATGGGGATTACTGTTGACCGTTTTAAGTATCTCCAGAAGAAGTATGAACGGATGCAGAAGGGGCAATAAGCTATATGCGGGTTATTGCCCCTTTTGGGGTAATGATGAAGACTTTTGCCGCTTGATTAAGCATGGCTGTAGGTAGATGTCATATAGTGTAGTTTTTCACTCTGCGATGCTGGTCAGTAGCTTTGGGAGCCAGTGGGTCTGTATCGGACTTGCTATAGGCTGACAGTTAAAGGCAAATTCAGGAATCCTGTAGTTGTAAGCAGTAAGGCTCTACGACTTTTTGAAAAAAAGTATTTTCGTACTGGCCCTCAAAGCAGATAATGACATAGATTTTTGGTGGTTTTTTCTAAAAGTCGTATTTGAGTTATATTCTTTGTTTTATAGAGGCTGAGCGGCCTCGCTTTATAGTTGTGAGGAATAGTGTACCACTATTTCATCATTATTCCGAGTATAGGTATATTTCATGGCTTCAGTGAACAGTGTTTCGAAATCATACGCAATCGTTTTATTGCTTTCTGCCGGGTTTCCCTTCTGCTTCTTGGTGAATGGTGAGGGTGAACTATAAACTGCGGGCGATAATAAGCCATAGATATCCTCAGCGGTGATACCAAGAAGCGTTGAAAACATATTCTTCTGGGGTATTTTAATAGTATTATGTAGTGTGTTGTATTCCCTTAGGTAGTAAGTTTGACTGTTTTTACAAATGTTATAGACCTTTTTATAAAATTCAATAATTGAGATAGAAGCATTTTCAGGTATAAATAGGTAATTCAACAAGGAAGTGAAGGTAGAGATTGTCTGGTTAACGAACGTAATAATTTTATTGGATTGATTGGTTATCAGTTGCGGAGAAGATAGGTATATTTCGAATAGTTTACGCTTGACATGAGTAAAAAGGGGAAATTCAAGTTGAAATGTTTTTATGTAAGCTATTAGAACTTCCAAGTCTTTTTCTAATTTGGGCAGTAATGATTCCTTCAGTTGAGACATATCTAAATTGTCAACCGTCCATGATTTGATGGAAGTTTTTATATATTTTCTTTTGGCTATATCAAGGTCGTGATCAGTTTTTATTGGGTGGTTTTTAGTTTCGACAATATTTTTCTCCAGTATGTTCCATACCAAAGGGGAGACTATCCGGATCAATATGGTTTCAGCCATTGAAAAATATGTAGCTAATAAACCATAAATGTAATCAATGGACCAGAAAAAGTCAAGATGATAAAAAGCAAGTTCAATAGGAATTTTCGTAATACACGACGCTTCCTTATATAAAGCTTGTAAAATGTCCTGACTTTGCTTTCTTAATTCAGTAAATGCCTTGTAGTTGCAATTAGCTGGTTGTGGAATAGGAGAAACAAGCTCTCTTTCATATATGCAATTATAATAAGTAAATATGGCAGGGATACCGTGTAATAAGATGAATGGATTGGCTGGATTCCTACGGTTATCATCTTTTACACCGGGGAAAAACGGAGTAGTGTGCGCATAGAAGAACAGACGGAAACTTCCGTTCGGATCAAGAGGGACTTTCTTAGCATAGTCATTGAGTGCCTTATTAGTAAATAAAATTTTCTGTTCGGATAAGAATCTTAAGGGCTTAGGTTTCCCGTAAGTAATGTATGATGATTGGTTGAGCAAGACCATAAACAGATCCAGCTTGATGGCGTCAAGTAACTCATCCATTATTGCGGAAGGTAATATAACCGGGCTGTTCAAACTCGGAAAAATAGTATCTTCCAGGCGGGGAATCGGCATAAGGTTGATACAGGCTTCCCAGAGTTGTTCAAAGGAATACTGCTTATTAAAAGAAGTATCAAAATGCTGCTTACAATAATCATATTCTTGATGGGGGATAATCTGGTTTGTAAAATCTAAAACACTTATCATATCATAATGCCTCCATAAAAACAAGTAAAAAAGAAGTAAAAAACTCATATTTTAATACTCGAATTCAAAACATAGTTCCGATATATTATTAATGTAAGCGAAATGACGATGCCTGTCAACAATAGGAGGATATATTTTGTGGAAACTACAGTACAGAGAAATGATATTGTATCGGGCGCCATATTAAAACAGCTGGAGCGCGAAGACAAAATCTGGAATGCCAATTTTGATATGCAAAAAATTTGGATGCGAGAAAATTTGAAGGCGTCAGTGCGGGAAAACGCACGAATATTAAGGAGGACTAATGAACGGAGAGAAAAAATTGAAAGGCAAACGATGATTTTTGATTCGAATGGCTCGATGTTTTATGCTGAATCATTCTATGACCAGAATATTGCGCGTATTGTTGGGAGATGTGAGATAGAGAAAATTTTTGTCGTGTATACCGAAGATCAAAAAGAGGGCCTTTTTCAACTGATCATAAAAGAAGGAGAAAGCAGGCAATCGCTCATGATTTCTATATCGGTTTTGCAAAATCCCCGGAAGCTGATGCAAGTCGTACAGACACATTGCTCGTTGCTAGTAGCATCAATTCCAGCTAGAGAATTTGCGGAAGCACTTGCGACTTATGTCATTGGAAAGATTGACTGGGAAAACGAGATTGAACTTTTCAAGGTCCCTGGTTGGCATCGGGTACAATCGACTTGGAAGTATGTTTCTGCGGATATGGAAGGGGCTTTGTTTGGGGGACGATGTGCTGATGTACATTTTCATCCCAATCATTCGAATAGTGGATCGATGGAAATTTTTGAGCGCTTTTGCGAAGAATATGGCATATTTCGAAATGCAGCCGATGGTGGACTTTTGATGCTTATCCGGTTGCTGGCTTTTTTGGGGGAGTTTTTTCGTTTCCCTTCCTACGAAAGAATCTTTGTACTTGATACTGAAGATGCTTTGGGGGACGAGATTTCTCGGAGATATTTGCAGATAATGCATGCGGATACATCTGACATTATTTGTTTAGATGAAATAAAACCGGCTGTATTGTGCCATATCCTGAAAACCTTGAAGGATGATATCATTTCTATCCGTATGCCCAAGACAGCATATTCGGTGAAGGTTTTGCGAAATTCATTGTTAGGTTTTTTGAACGAAGAGACGCTTGGAAATGAAAATGTCGCCTGGCGGGGAATTCCGGTAATCATATCGCGGAAAGCGGCGGCGATGGAATTGGGATTGCCTGCGATCACAATACATTTTTCGGCTTCTGATATAACCCGAGTTTGCCACTTGCTAACTAATCCCAATTAAATTTTTTCCTTATTCTGCAAGGTTTTCCTTGCTTTTTTTTAT
>CANPZE010000081.1 GCA_947589315.1 uncultured Lachnospiraceae bacterium
TATCCCCGGCTGGCCAATCTGGATCGGCCGGCGGCCACCCTCTACACTACCTCTGCCCAGAAGCACCGGTTCTCCCAACATTGGGTGGACGCTCTGGATCGTGAGACCAATCAGATCCAGGAGCTGCCGGCGGATCTGCTGAACGGTCTGCCGGATCTGTTCCCGGAACTCTGCCCCGATGCCCCGACGCTCGCCGGGATGATCCGGGTCGCGGAAACCCCAGGGCTGCGGCTGTGGCAGGACGCGGTGTCCGGCCGGGCGGTTTGCGGCTGGGAGTGAGGAATATAAATGTGTATAGTGGTTTGCGCCAATTTTCGAATTATTCGTTACGAAATAGCAGAAAACATAGCAACGGGTAATGAGGTCACGGGGATACAGATGCTCCAGCCTATGGCGGATTTTCTGACGTTTCTGGTCTCCGTGCCTTTTCAGATAGTCTTCTTCAGAAAGTACTTAAAGGTGGAGGAAGCGGACGGCTCTTTGTGATAACGGAAAGGATTGGGTGATAAAATATGCAGCTGTTTGATATTATTGGACCGGTGATGGTAGGACCTTCCAGCTCCCATACAGCGGGCGCGGTGAAGATCGGTTATGTGGCCCAGCGGTTGCTGGCGGAGCCTGTAAAACAGGCTGAAATTTTGCTGCACGGTTCTTTTCTGGCAACGGGGAAAGGTCATGGAACGGACCGCGCCCTGGTGGCAGGACTGATGGGAATGAAGCCGGATGATCCCCGCATCCCGCAGAGTCTGGAGCTTGCGAAAAAGCAGGGGATGAAGGTGACTTTCGGCGCGGTTTCCTTAAAAGACGCGCATCCTAACTCCGCGCTTCTCAAACTGATGGGGAAACAAGGAAGAAGCCTTGAGATCATCGGCGAATCTTTGGGAGGTTCCATTATTAATATTGCCAGTATTGACGGGCTGTCGGCTAATTTTTCTGGCGACTATCCCACTTTGATCGTACATAATCTGGACCAGCCCGGACATGTGGCTGAAGTTACCAGTATGCTTTCCCACAAATCAGTAAATATTGCCTCCATGCAGCTTTACCGTGCCTATCGGGGCGGCGATGCGGTCATGGTCCTGGAGTGTGATCAGGAGATACCGCAGGAGGCTGTCGCATGGCTTAAGCATCTGGAGGGCGTGAAGAAAGTGACGTATTACAGTTTGGCAGAAGATAGATAAAAAGGCATTTTGGAAAGTTGCTTTATGCGCATAGGATTGTGCGGAAACGGAGAACAGGATGAGTTACAAATTTTTGCATGAGATCGTAAACGAGGCGGTCAGCCGGAATATACCCTTCTGGAAGGTGGTTCTGGAGGAAAATTGCAGGGAAGGCGGTATTTCCGAAGAAGAATCGCTGGAAAAGATGCGAGGAATGTATCAGGCCATGAAGGAGGCCGATCAAAATTATGATAAGGCTGCGCGTTCCGCCAGCGGTATGGCGGGAGGCGATGGAGCGCTGCTGGAAACTTTTCGCAGGCAGCATAATCGGCTGATCGGTGATTTCCTGACGAAAGTCATGGAAAAAGCGGTGAAGATGGGCGAGTCCAACGCTTGCATGAAACGTATCGTGGCAGCACCTACCGCCGGGTCCTGTGGAGTGATTCCCGCCGTGCTGCTCACCTACGAGGAGGAAAGAAACGTGCCCTCGGAACGAATGGTGGAAGCTTTGTATGTGGCGGGAGGCATCGGGGAAGTACTGGCGGAGAGCGCGGCGATTTCCGGCGCGAAAGGCGGTTGCCAGGCGGAGATCGGTTCCGCCAGCGCCATGGCCGCGGGAGCTGTCACCTATCTGGAGGGCGGCGATGAGGAAGCCATCATCCATGCCGCTGCGCTGGCGCTGAAAAGTATGCTGGGGCTGACCTGTGATCCGGTGGGCGGTCTGGTGGAAGTTCCCTGTATCAAGCGTAATGTCTCCGGGGCAGTAAACGCCATTGTTTCTTCTCAGATGGTTATCGCGGGGATCCGCAGCCGGATTCCCCCCGATGAGGTGATCGATTCCATGAGAAGAATCGGCAGTCTGCTCCCTGCCTGTCTGAGAGAGACCAGTCAGGAGGGGCTGGCGATTACGCCTACCGCGTTGGGGAAAAAACAGGAGGTATCATAAATGAAAACCCTAATTCCCAGCTATGCTGGGGAGAATAGAGTAAGCAGGGGCGTTAAAGACAACAGTAAAAAGCCTCCTAATGATAAAGGCAAATAAATTTGCCTAGCAAATAAACTTGCCTAGCAAATAAATATGCCTATGAGTAAGGTGTTGCAAGCCAAACTCAAAGAATAGGAGGCGTCCACATGGACAAGAACAGTTTATCACACACTACATGGGGCTGTCATCGGAATCAGTCGATAAAAGTTTTCGTATATTAACGGGCAGAGAAATATATTATGCCATTAGAAATTGTTATGGCAGACAGTAAAAAACCGCATTTTACAAATGGCGGAATCAATAGTACAATCTCCATAAATAAAAAAGGAGTGAGGTTGGAGTGATGAAACAGGCATTCAGATTTCCTCTGAAACAGCATATTGGTGAGCAGGCTGTTCCGGCTATTGTCAAAGGTGACAGAATAGTTCGTGGACAGCTTCTTGCTTTAAAGAAAGAAAATACGCTGAGTGCGAATATCTACTCCAGCGTATCCGGAGTTGTTTTAGAGGTAAATGACAAACAGATTGTCATAAAGGCGGATGAGAGACAGACAGAGGAGTACATCCCCTTGAAGAGTAACACGCCATTAGAACTGATTGAGGAGGCCGGGATCGTCGGACTCGGAGGAGCGGGCTTTCCTACATGGGCAAAGCTTTCCAAGCCTTTCGGAGAGGGTGGAAAGATTATTGTCAATGCTGCGGAATGTGAACCGATACTTTCTCACAATATTAAATGCATAGAAGAGAATCCGGAACAACTTGTATCGGGTATGAAGATCGTGATGAATATCACTCGTGCAGAGGAAGGTGTAATTGCTGTCAAGGAAAAGCACCATACAGCCGTCAGAAGACTGCAGGAAGCCATTGCCGGAGAAAATATGCGAGTTGTTTTGCTGCCGGATCTATACCCTATGGGTGAAGAAAGAGCAGTAATCAGGGAAGTGACAGGAAACATTCTGCCGGTGAACAGTATTCCCATAGAAGCGGGAGTTATTGTGCTCAATGCGGAGACGGTATGCCGAATCTGGGAAGCGGTCACATTAAAAAAACCGCTGATTGATAAGAATATCACTGTCGCAGGAAAACTTAGAGAAGATGAAAAACCGGTACAGGTATTGTGTGACGTTCCGCTTGGCATGAGCGTCAAGGATGTCTTTGATATGGCAGGCGGCGTTGCAGAGGGGTACGGTGAACTGATTATGGGAGGTCCGTTTACGGGAAAACGAACGCAGATGGATGCGCCGGTAATCAAAACGACGGGGGGACTTATTGCGACGGAGTGTTTTATGAGCGGTCCGGAAAAGATCGGCCTGCTCGTCTGTGCCTGCGGCGCGGATAAAAGCCGTCTGCAGGAGCTTGCAAAGAGTCTTGGCTCGGAAGTGGCAGCTGTACGGTACTGTAAGCAGGCAAAAGAGGTCAAAAATGCTTGGAAGTGTGAAAATCCGGGGAAATGTCCCGGACAAGTGCAGAAGGTCCTGGAGTTAAAAAGAGAGGGCGCTCAGGCGATTCTGATCAGCAACTGCACAGATTGTTCAAACACGGTCATGTCCTGTGCACCACAGCTTGGACTACCCGTTTATCATTGTACTGACGGTGCCTTGCGAGCTGTGAATCATCCGTTGATACGTAAAATACATAAAAATAAACTACAGGAGGTATAGAAATGTCTATTACAAAGAAAACATTGCAGTCACACTTAAAGGATCCGGCTATTTTCTGCTGTCGGAGACAAAAGGGACTTGTGATCAGCGAAGCAGATCTTGAGGATCCCACGCTCTTTGAAGATATGGAGGAGGCAGGACTGCTCACATTGAGTGAAAATGGTCTGAGAATCGAACAGGTTTTGGGAAGCACTCTTGTACAGGATGTGGAGGCTTTGACGCCGATTACAGAAGAGATGCTGAATCATATCAATATGACGGAAACAGTAGCGCCAAAACCCATTCCTACAAAGGAAAAGGAGCAGCGGCATGATGCAGCATCGAAAATTACTACTTCTATGGGAGGGAACGGCATGATTCACATAGAAATTGGAAAGGCGGACAAACTTGAGAATCTCTCACTTGATCTGCCCGTATTTATGCAGAATACAGGACAGGCGGCAGGCCCGGAAGCATTAATGAAAATACCGGCGGAGGATGAAAAGCCGACAGGGAAAAAGAGGGTAATACGCACTTTGATCAAAAAACATATAAAAATCAGGGATGTGGAAATCGGTTCAGAAACAGCTATCAGAGACGGAAAGATTGTCATTGACGGTGCAATTACAGAAAAGGCCGTGCAGGAGGATCCACTTTGCAAGAGCATGAAGCTGTCCGTCATCAGGCCGGAAGAACGTCATGTTTATACGGAGACCATCATGGATGTATGCCCTATTGCCACAAAAGTGGAAGGAAAGCTGGGGGAAGGCATCACAAAGGTTGTTGACGGTGTTGTCTTTATGCTTACCGGTGTTGATGAAGACGGTGTACAGGTTCATGAGTTTGGTTCCTCAGAAGGATACCTGGACGAGAAGATGTATTTTGGACATCCAGGTTGTGCGGATGAAAATGATATTATCATCCGGTGTGATGTTGTAATTGAGCGGCTGTCGGGAATGAGCAGACCGGGTCCTTTCGCGGGGCATAAGTGTCAGGATTATATCATACAGGCCGTGCGGAATGAACTGAAAAAATATGATGGAGAAGTAGTCAAGGAAGAAATCTGCGAGGATGTACGGCGTCAGGGGAATCCCCGTGTAGTGCTAGTGAAGGAAATCATGGGTCAGGGTGCCATGCATGACAATATAATCTGCCCCACAGAGCCTTGCGGTGTTTTTGGCGGACAAAAAAATGTAGACTGCGGCAATGTGCCCATTATACTGACTCCTAATCAGGTGAGGGACGGTTCCATACATGCGCTTACCTGTATCGGACCATCCACAAAGGAAATGACGCGCCATTATATTAGGGAGCCTTTGGTAGAAGGTCTCGCCGCAGATGAAGAGCTGGATCTGGTGGGGGTGGTATTTGTGGGTTCGCCTCAGGTCAACGACGAAAAACTCTGGGTATCGGATCGGCTGGGTTCCCTTTTGGAATCTTTGGATATTGACGGGTGTATCATTACAACGGAAGGATTTGGAAACAATCATATTGATTTTATACAGCATATCGGACAGGCGGGAACAAGGGGAATACCGGTCGTGGGCGTTTCTTTTTGCGCATATCAGGGACAGCTTGTGGTGGGCAATGAGTATGCTACGGCAATGGTAGAGGAAAACATGGATATGGGAGGATTTGAAAACAATGTTGCCGGTTGTTCCTGCGTAACAAAGGAAGTGGCTGCACGGGCGATTCAGATGCTGAAAAACAGGATGGCAGGTGTGGAGATCAAGCCTGCGCCGAAAAAATGGAACCATGAAATTATCAATCAGAATAATGAATTGCTGGGGCTCCCGAAAACCAAATTGCTGAATAGCGGTACCCTGCATTGACAGATTACATTATACAACCTGTGTTGATGGGTGGACTGATAATGAAAGTCTCCTCAGATATGGTGAAAATTCATCTTCATGGCCGGTTGGGAGTACTCACAGTACCTCTCAGACTGATCTGTGGAGAGGAAATGCCGGTGCCGGGTCAGACGGTTCGGTTTTATTTCAGCTATCTGCAGGTGACAGAAGTTCCTTACGATTATGATAGTGCAGCCATGAATCCGAGGGAAGAAATCAGCCCCTGTCTTCTTGGGGGAACGATTATACAGGTCAATGACACTGCGGCAAAGATAGAAATTATGGAAAAAATGGGGACTGTTGCAGTCCCTAGAAGATGGCTTTTTACACCGTTCCCTTTGGAAATGGGACAGACGGTGGAATTTTATCTGAGTTGTATCAGTATCGCAGAAAAGCGGGATATTTCGACACAAATAGTTTAAAGAGAACAGGAGGAGTTTGATATGCATTTAACTACAGTAGAAGGCCTGCAATCAGAAATATTTGTTCCAGTGACACCCAACCCCGTCTTTACGGAATTAAAGAAGCCGCTGAACGAATGTAAAGTGGCTTTTATCACAGCGGGCGGAATCCATAAAAAAAGCCAGGTTCCATTCAATACATCCGGCGATTTCTCCTATCGGACCATTGAATTTTCAACGCCCTCCAGTGAACTGATGGTTACACACGGTGGTTTTGACAATTCTGACATCAACAAAGACGTAAACGCCATGTTTCCTATTGACCGTCTGCATGAGCTGGTGGAGGAGGGATTTATCGGTTCTCTGTCAGAGGAAACGTATACGTTTATGGGCGGCGGTGGAAACGTGGAAAAATTCAGGGAAGAGACCGGGCCGGAAATTGCGCGGAAGCTGAAGGAGCAAGGTGTGGATGTTGTGCTCTGTACCGGTGGATGCGGTACATGCCACCGTTCCGCTACTATTGTTACAAGATGCTGTGAAGAAGCGGGCATGAGCTGTGTGGTCATTGCCGCATTACCGCCTATTGCAAGACAACAGGGCGCACCTCGCATTACCGCACCACATGTACCTATTGGTTCAAATGCCGGGGAGCCCAATAATATACCTCAGCAGACGGCCATCATCAAAGAATCGTTGGAGTGGGTCAGAGACTGTCCAAGCTATAATCAGATTAAAGTGCTGCCCTACGAATACAGGCATAATGTGTAGTAAATCGGCTGGCGGAAAAGATAAAGAAGCAAATACTTCCCACACAATCAGGAAATGAGTGTGGGAAGTATTGTTTGTATGGTATCGATAAAGGATTTTGCGGCAGGAGACAGATGGCTGTGGGAGCGGAAGCCGATTCCAAGCTGTCTGGAGAAAAAAGGCTCCAGAGGAAGTGCAAGAATTTGATTTTGTACACCTTCAATGACAAGCTTAGGCAAAATACTGATTCCCAGACGGTTAGCGACCATGGAAACAATCGCATGATCGTCCTTTGAAGAAAAGCAGATATTTGGCGTGACACCGGATTTTTCCAGAGCGTGATGGATATCGTAATCAGTACCTTCCGCAGATATGATAAAAGGGTGTTCTGCCATTTTCTGGATAGAAAAATTCTTTTCTGAATCGGGCAGTTCACTTTTGGGGAGAATTGCCATCAGCGGATCCTCATACAGCGGGATCCATTCAAGGGAGCTGGTACGTCTCCTGCTTAACAGGCCAAAATCAGCAACACTGTCCTCGACCCAGTTTACAATGTCATCCGTACCGCCCTCCAGTAATTCTACTTCAATGCCCGGATATTCTTTGCGAAAGGCATAAATGATCGTCGGAAGCCAGTTGCGGGAAATGCTCGCAAAACAGGCAATAGTCAGATGACCGGTTTCCAGACCGTTCAGAGAGGCAATCGTCTGTTCCAGCTGCTCATTGACTGCCAGAAGCCTGCGAACGATGGGCAAAATCTGTTTCGCATTGGAAGTCAGTATTACGCCCTGTTTAGTACGATGAAACAGAGAAAAGCCAAGTTCTATTTCCATCGCTTTCAGAACATGGCTGACACCAGGTTGGGTATATCCCATCCGTTCGCCGCTTTTTGTGAAGTTTCTGGTTTCTGCCACATCAGAAAATAGCGCATATTTATTAATATCCATAGACGGCCTCCTTTACAGAACTAAAAGCTGTTATCCTTTCAGTAAAGAAAACGAGGGGCTGTCGCTTTAACGAATGAGAATTCGTGAAGCGGCAGCTTCTTTTTCTTCTTTTTTAGCATAAAATCGAAGA
>CANPZE010000082.1 GCA_947589315.1 uncultured Lachnospiraceae bacterium
TATTTTCTATGACGCCGATCAGCAGAAAGCAGATCCCTCCTGCCATAAACATTGATATATGGGAAAAGCCGCGATACAAAACTTCAATACCGCAATATACGAATCCCCCGGTCAGAAACATGATCGAGTACGCTTGAAACGGATAAAGCATCCTAATCTCTCCCCCCCTTGTTTTTTCATTCAAAGATAGTATGCTCTCACAAGAAAAAGTCTATTCCATGGAATAGGGATTCTTTTATTTTTTGATCTGTGTTATTATAATAAATAATCACGTCTGATCCGGCAGTTTTGCGTCTGTGCCGCCCGCAGCCCTTCCGGATCACGCAGGATACCGAACTTCAACAGAAAAGATCCAGGCAGCACAGGAATGGGGGAAATAATGAATACTACGATTTTACAACGCGCAGGACAGGCCATTGACGCAACAATTCAGTCGGGAGCTTTGGCTGGAGCAGCCTTGTGTGTGATCCATAAAAATCAGGAGGTCTATCGCCAGGAATTTGGCATGGCAGACAAAGAGAAAAATATCCCTATGGCCAGGGATTCTATCTTCCGCTGCTATTCTATGACCAAACCTATTACATCTGCCGCTGTGATGATGCTTGTGGAGCGGGGACTGCTATCCCTGACTGATACGGTCTCTACCTATCTTCCCGGCTTCCGGGACCAGAAAGTCTATACCCCTGAGGGGCTGATCCCCGCCAGGCGGGAGGCAACGATCCAGGATCTGTTGGATATGACTGCCGGCCTTACCTATCCTGATACCAGCTTCCCTGCCGGAACCTATATGCAGGATATGATCGATAACTATTATGCCGATATTGAAAAAGGACGCCCTACTACCACATATGACCTGGCCAACCGCATCGGCCAGCAGCCCCTGAAGTTCCATCCCGGCGAGGGCTGGTGCTACTCCTTCTGCGCAGATGTACTGGGGGCGGTCGTTGAAGTGATCAGCGGCCAGAAATACAGCGATTATCTCAAGGAAAATCTTTTTATCCCTCTGGGAATGGAGGATACGGATTTCTATGTGCCGGAATCTAAACAGAACCGTTTTATGCAGAACTATCAGTATATGGAGGAGAGCCAATCGCTGGAGCCCTGTACCTGGCAGCATCTGGGACTCTCCTACATGTTCTTAAAGCCACCGGCCTTTGAGTCCGGGGGAGCCGGCCTGGTATCCACCATCGATGATTATTCTAGTTTCACCAAGATGATGATGAACCAGGGGATGACTCCCTCCGGACGCCTTCTAAGCCGAAAATCCATAGAATATATGACCTGTAACCATATGACTCCGGAACAGCAGAAATGCGTTGATTGGGAAGCGCTCCGGGGCTATGGATACGGTAATCTGATGCGCCAGATGATAGATGTGCACGCCTCCGGCGGACTGGGATCCCTGGGAGAGTTCGGCTGGGACGGCTGGCTGGGCTGCTACGTGGCAATGGATCCCCGCATGGAGCTGACCATCATCTATGTAATACAGAAATGCGGCGGCAATGGCTATCGGGACGTACAGATCCTGCGCAATATTATTTACAGCGCTTTAGACTGATATTATTGCTGAAAGCCGCCCTTTTAGCCTTCCTGCATCAGGCGGTATTTTAGTTCGGCGAGCTTCCAGTCTGCCTCTGTATCAATATCCTGAACCTCCATCTCATCCACGATGACCGGGCCAATATGGTCTGTAAACTTACCGGAACAGGCCATATATTTTTCTACATTCCAGCAATAAAACTGCCCGGCATCGTGATAGATAGGTTCCAGATCCTGGGAACGGGTATCCCGGTATTCCGGATATTTCATCCGAAGATCCCCTCCCTCCAGGATATAACCTCTCTGAGGCGGATAAGAGAAGGAAACCACCGGCTTAACCTCTATGTGACCGCTGTTCTCCAATTTGTCTATCCCTTCCCTCAGCTTCTCTGGCGTTACAAAAGGCGCCGTTGGATAAATGCAGACTGCCGTATCAAACTCTCTTCCCATTTCCTGATACCGTTGCAATACTTCCATGATCACTTCTGCTGTCGTAGCAAAATCCCCAGAGGTCTCCTGGCTCCGCATAAAAGGAACCTTCGCCCCGTATTTCTTTCCGATCCCGGCAATCTCCTGGCTGTCTGTAGAGACCATTACCTCCTCAAAGAGACCGGAAGCGATGGCCGCCTCTATCCCATACGCAAGGATCGGCTTTCCGCAAAATTCCCTGATATTTTTGCCGGGAATCCGTTTGCTCCCCCCTCGGGCTGTTATGATTGCTATTCGTTTCTTCAAAATGTCTGATCCTTTCTATTGTGTATTGTATTGCCCATTCCAGACATGCCTGCCCGTCTCCCGTTCCTAATTATTGATATAGCACCCGTCCACGCTCAACACCACTCCGGTAATATAGGAAGCGGAATCGCTGGCCAAAAACGCAAAAGCATTGGCAATATCCTCCGGCTCGCCAAACCTGCCCAAGGGGATCTTAGACAGCAGAGGGGCACGGAACTTCTCCGGCAGGCCAGCCACCATATCGGTATTGGTGACTCCGGGAGCCACTGCATTAACCCGGATATTACTGGAGGCAAGCTCTCTGGCCAGGGAACGGGTCAACCCATTGACCGCATATTTGGACATCGGATATCCGCAGCCCGATGGCTGCCCAAACAGGCTGACTACAGAGCTGGTATTTAAGATCACTCCTCCCCCCTGTTCCTTCATTACAGCCGCAGCCGCCTGGCTGCAATTGAAGACTGACGTTACGTTCAATTCCATAATTTTATTAAATTCTTCTGGCGTGTAATCTTCCAGAGAGGTAGACTGGGAAATTCCCGCATTATTCACCAGAATGTCCAGCCGCCCATACTTTCCTTTTATTTCGGCGATAGCCGCCTTTACTTCCTCCGGATCGGAGAGAGAAGGAAAGATCCCGCTCACATCCCCGTCCGGCGCTTCCTTTTTCAACTGCTCCAGGGCTCTGTCAACCGTCTCCTTCCTGGAGCCGCAAAGCGTCACAGAAGCGCCGCTTTCTAAAAATTTCTTCACGATAGCATAACCGATTCCACGGGTCCCTCCTGTCACCAATGCAACCTTTCCGCTTAAATCAAATCGATCCATTTTGCATCCCCCTTCCTGTTATGAGAATATGGTAACTGTTTTATCTATTTTTATTATAACTCTATTTTCCCATTTTTCTACATAAAAACGAAACTTTATTTATTGGCTTCCGGGGAACCAGGTTCCATTTATTTCAGCCCCCTGCGGCTCATTAGCCGGCAAAAGACCACTGCCACTCCGGTGCTCACTGCCGTAGCCAGCAGGGCAGGAAGCACAACAGCCGCCGGATTGACCGATCCATATTGGGTGCGGTAAGCAATCACACTTACCGGGATTAACTGAAGAGAGGAAATATTGATAACCAGAAAAGTACACATTTCATCGGAAGCCTTGACAGGAGCGTCCTTTTGTGAGGCCAGAGGCGGTCTGCCGGAAATGCCGGTCAGCCGTTCCCGCTCTATCTCTGCCAGCTCTTTCATGGCCTTAAGTCCCATAGGGGTAGCCGCCCAGCCCAGTCCCAGAATATTGGCAATGATATTGGCGGTTAAATATTCGTTTACTTTATGATCCGCAGCAATTCTCGGAAAAAGAAAACGCAGCGCCGGAGCCAGCCAGCGGGTCATGCAATTCAGCAGCCCCGCTCTCCTGGCTACCTCGATAAGCCCTGTCCACATAGACATGACGCCCAGCATTGTGACTGCCAGGGTTACCGCCTCCCCGGCGCTGTCAATCGAAGCATTGCTGACAGCCTCTACCTGTCCGGTGACAATCCCTACGGACAGTCCAATAAGAATCATAAATCCCCATAAATAATTCAGCATAGATTACCTCCTGATGGATTTTCTCATTGTATAATCTATGCCGTATCTCTAACTCTTTATTCTTCCTTGGCCGGCAATGTACTGCCTTTTACCCAATCACCAGATATTTTTTTATGTTTCCATTCATCCTTATTCTTCCGATAATCTGTCACTTGAAGATACTGCCAGTCACTTGCCGTCTTCAGAGACCGGTATATTTTCTTCAATGCTATCCGCTGGCGGTTATGCTCCGGTACACCGGAGTCTGCCAGAAAAACAGTGCCACTCTCTTCTTCCCAGAGAAAAATGGTTACATAATGTCCCGGCGTATCCTGCCAGAATACCTGAGAATCCTGACTGCTGACCAATACGATACATCCCAGGGAATCTGCCACCTGATCGCGGAATTCCCGGTACGTTTCCGGCTTTTTTTGAAGCTTGCAGCCAAAACCCAGGGAATCCACGGTCCGGCGCATATCTCCCCAGCCAATAGCCATCCCGCCAGGATAATAGGTTTCTTCCCTGGCATATTGGTACATATCCAAGGGAGAGCATTGATAGGGGGTGAGGGAGGAGTAAAGATTGGCTATGCAGCAAAGCCCGCAGCCAAAGCCGCCAAAATATCCCCCGTCCAGATACTGGTTCCCCCACTCTCCAGACCATTCCCTCCGTCTCTCCCAGGATTGGGGTCCTTGAAGATAGGTATATATTCCCTGCTCCGGATCTGGTGTGGATGTTACTGATTGCTTTTTCTTAGAAGGCTTGTCCTCCGTTCTGGGAGAAGTAGAAGGGCATGGGGATTCCGTCTCAAATGTGGATACCGTGGAACTGTCCCCCATTGCGAGAAAGCTGTTCTGATGCTCTGCAGCTCTCAATACACCTGCAATCGCTATTACAGCTACCACAAACAGCAATCCCAACAATATTGCTCTTTTGCAAAAAACTCTGCCTGACGTATCTCTCACTGCTGTTCCTCCTCTGCTTACCTTACTGTTCTATGATATTACCACAAATTCAATGATTTGTGATAACTGTATCTTCTCATATTATTGCTTATTTTATTCTATCACAGAATAAAAAGCGGAAAAAGCCTTTATCCCTGCCCGGAAAAGAAATACCGCCCCAGCGTTCTCCACTGGGACGGCACCCCTTGCTTTATTCCCGAAGCGTAAAATATTATTTTACGGTAACATTGATCTTGCTCTTCTTAGAGCCGACCTTGACAGTCATTACTGTGCTTCCCTTTTTCAGGCCCTTAACAGATACAGTCACTTTTCCCTTCTTAGCAGTCTTGTTTGTCGCTTTAACTACTTTCTTCTTAGAGAAAGAGGTCTTGATCGTATCTGTCGTTGCTTTTTTCTTATTGGCAGCGGTCACATTAAGCTTTACCTTTGCTGTCTTTCCCTTCTTCACAGACACAGTACTCTTTACTGCTTTTACTTTCTTGGCCGGATTCTTGACATATACCTTAATGGTCTTTTTCTTTGTTCCGGATTTCAGAGTGATCTTTGTAGATGTCCCTTTCTTGGCAGACTTGGGTACGGAGATCTTCACTTGCTTCTTACCCGCTACTTTAGCCGCTTTGGCAATCTTGCTATTGGCAGTAGAGAACTTAACCGCCTGTGCTTTGGCTGCCTCTGCCGCCTTCTTTACGGTATAGCCTACCTTTACGGATTTACCAGGAGCAACAACCACCTTATTCTTCTTAACAGTAAGCTTGCTGGTCTTATTTATTGCCTTTTTATCTGCCTCTTTTACAACAACATGCACGGAAGCCACTGTTGTATTATTGGAATATACAAAAACACTTCCGGAAGCTGCTGCCGCGCCTGTCGCAACATTTACTGTAACAGTTGCGATGCCCGCTTTTGTGGACACTGCAGTAGCATTTGTCACGCTTTCGTTCAGTTCCTTACTGATACCACATTTCAAAGCTCCTGCGGAAACGATAGCGGCAGAAGATACCACTGTGCTTCCTGTTACTGCCTTCTCTGCATCGGCCTGGATGGCAATGGTAGCATCCGCCCCGCCGGAAGCTGCGTTGGATCTCATTCCGGACACGTTCATCCCAGTAAACGCCATCGTACATACAAGAACGAAAGAAAGTACCTTCTTCATTTCTTTTGTCAGTTTCATAGTAATTTCCCCCTTGATATAGAATCTTCTCTTTGTGTTACAGCGGTAATTCTATCACTTGTGATTTTGAGTTTCAATTGTAACATTCACCAAAAACATATCTTTTTTCTGTTTTGTTCGATAGCAATTCTGCTGTTTTTGCTGAAAAAAAATAGCGATTTTATGCAAATTGTAAAACCGCCATTTCTTTTTCTTGTGTAATATGCAGTAATTTTATGACATTCTTTTGCCATATCTTATTAATTTCTTAAGCACTTTAGAGAATATTAAATATTTGTTTGGCTAACTGCCAAATCTGGTCGTTACTGGATTAAAAATCAAATTTTGCGGCAAAATAGCTTTCCAGGTCTTCTATCTTAACCCTCTCCTGCTCCATGCTGTCTCTGTCCCGAACCGTCACTGCCTGGTCCTCCTGGGAATCAAAATCATAGGTAATACAGAAGGGAGTTCCGATCTCATCCTGGCGGCGGTAACGCTTTCCGATGTTTCCTCTGTCATCATACTCACAGTTATACAGCTTGGATAACCTGGTGTAAATTTCCTCTGCAGGCTGTGCCAATTTCTTGGACAGAGGAAGGACACCGATCTTCACAGGCGCAATAGCGGGATGGAAATGCAAAACGGTACGTACATCCCCTTCCCCAATCTCCTCTTCATCATAAGCGCTGCACAGGAACGCAAGCGTAACACGGTCCGCGCCCAGGGAAGGTTCAATGACATAGGGTATATACTTTTCATTTTTCGTATCATCAAAATAACTCATATCCTCACCGGATACATTTTGATGCTGTGTCAGGTCATAATCGGTGCGGTCTGCAATCCCCCACAGTTCCCCCCAGCCAAAGGGGAATAAAAATTCAATATCAGTAGTTGCCTTACTATAGAAAGAAAGCTCCTCCTTCTCATGATCGCGCACCCGCATCTCTTCCGGCTTAATGCCCAATGCCTGAAGCCAGTCGATACAGAATTTCTTCCAATAGGCGAACCATTCCAAATCCGTGTCCGGCTCGCAGAAGAATTCCAGTTCCATCTGTTCAAACTCTCTGGTACGGAACGTGAAATTACCAGGAGTGATCTCATTACGGAAGGACTTTCCAATCTGCCCGATGCCAAAGGGAAGCTTTTTCCGGGAAGTACGCTGTATATTCTTAAAATTCACAAAAATCCCCTGGGCAGTCTCTGGCCGGAGATATACTGTATTCTTGGCATCCTCGGTCACACCCTGGAAGGTTTTGAACATCAGATTGAACTGACGGATATCTGTGAAATTATGTTTGCCGCAGGAGGGACAACTAATATTGTGTTCCTGGATATAATTCTGCATTTGCTCATTTGACCAGCCGTCTACGCTGCCTTCGCTGGTGATCCCCTGCTCTGCCATATAATCCTCAATGACTTTATCAGCACGGAAGCGTTCATGGCATTCCTTACAATCCATCAGCGGATCTGAAAAGCTCCCCAGATGTCCGGATGCCACCCAAGTCTGCGGATTCATCAGGATGGCGCAGTCGATCCCGACATTATGTGAATTCTCCCGGATGAACTTTCTCCACCAGGCCTGCTTTACATTATTCTTCAACTCTACACCCAGATTGCCGTAATCCCAGGTGTTGGCAAGACCGCCATAAATCTCTGAACCCGGGTAGATAAAACCCCTTGCCTTTGCCAGAGCTGCAATTTTTTCCATTGTCTTTTCCATATCGCCTTTCCTCCAATTCATAGCATATTAAGAAATAATATACCATTATCATTCTTAGAATGCAAGGGGAACTCACCGGGCAATTAATTTCGCTGTACCCTTTTTGACGCGGGGATTGGCATAGGTTTTCCATTCAGGAACGCCTCTCGGCTCGGTG
>CANPZE010000083.1 GCA_947589315.1 uncultured Lachnospiraceae bacterium
AGGTTGAGAATCTGCCGGCGGCCTAGCTGGCAGAACCTCTCATTTTATTTTGTACTAAATCTTGACATAAGACCAATACCATATTTTCAGATGTTTTTCAACACCTTTTTCCTTTTAAATCATATTCACCCAAATGGTATACAATACCGTTTCCCACAATAATCTCTTCCAATTCTTTTCTCATAATCTGTCTCCATTCTTATGTACGGACAAGAAAAACTTTTCTCTTATCCTTTTTCCATAACCTCCACTACGCTTACCTGCTCCTGCCACCAAAACCAATATTCTCCGAAAAACTCTGCACCCTCTCCCCAACAGACTCCAGAAATTGCTCCAACATATTCAATCCATTGATGGTAAACTGTTTCATGAAATCATATGCCTTCTGCAATTTTTCTTTCAAAGTCCTGTTCTCGTCCTTCAGTATCATATTTTCCCGCTTTAACCGGAGCATGTCATCAAACATAGCCGTTCCCCTCTCGCTTGGCTCAATCCTGCGGTACTTCTCGTACTGCTGCACAGCCTGCTCTTTGACAAAATCTGCCTGTTTCTGCACATCTTCAAAATCATCCACAGCCTCCTGTAACTGCGTTTTCACAATATCCAGTTTTATCTCCTCTGCCTGCACTTCCTCCGTTTTATCGGACTTTCTCTGTTCCAATTCTTTTATCTGCCCCTCAAGGGAATTTGCTTTTTCCTCAAATATACTGCTTTTTTCGGCATATTCCTCATAGGATTTCTTCTTATCCTCATACCATGAATGATACAGTTCATACAGCCCTTTTGTACTTTCTTCCAGATTTTTATAATGCTCATAGGAATCCTGCACCCTATCCTTATCTGTCTGTACTTTCTCCCAATCTTTTTTCGCCTGTTCCATCTCCTGCCGGATTTTCTCTGCCTTCACCTCATTCTTCTCCAAAATCTGTTCTTGGGATTGTAATGCCTCCTCATTGACTTCCATTGCAAAACTCTGGCTCGCTATTTTATCTTTTTGGTCAGAAATCTCCTGCTGCAGTTCTTCCACTTCTGCTTTCCGCATTTTCTTCTCATAATCGTAAACCGACAAATGCTTTTCGTGCGTCCCTTTTTGCAGCCATTTCATTTGATAGCGTTCCATAATCTCTGCAAGGCACTGCTTTTCGTTCTCTACCCAGCGTTTCCATTCAGTATCAAACCGTCCTGTGCCCACAAATCCCTGTGCCTTCAATGCACCTTTTAGAGATACTTTCGTAGATAGTCCACGCTTATTTCCAGTCGAAAATGGCACATAATCAATATGAAGATGTGGTGTTTCCTCATCCAAGTGCATGACCGCATTGAATACCTGCAGATTAGGATTCCTCTCTTGGAATCCGTTCATATAATCTTCCAGTGCCGACTGTGCATAAACACTTTCCAACATATTACAGTTTGTATCATCCCTGTTGCCTATCTGGACAATCAGCTCATGGAACAATTTTTCCTGCTTGCTGGTGCGTATTTTTTCATAGTAATCATCAATCCTACGGTCTGCCCTGGTCTGCTTGGCATTATAAGCCTCCAGTGCCTCATCAAAAAGTGCATGATAAACCTTTTTGATGCTTTCTTTCATATAGACTTTATTGCCTTTGCTACGCTCACTGTCTACATTCTTTGCAATAAACGTCCGATTATTATGATTTAAGGAACCTTTTCCTACCATCATCGAAATCGTTCTCTCCATATATATCGCTCCTTCTTTCTATCTTTATCTGTAAATGCCTCTAATAAAATCCCTCTGCTCATTGCCCTAAAATTCCCTTTTTCCTTTTTCTGTCTGTGCCATTAGGAGACAAACAACTGCAAAGACAATTTTTCACTCTCCAGTTGTTTGACACACTGTAAAACACAACTCTCTTTTGTCGCACAAACTGTTATACAACTGTTTTTATCCAAATCACTTTTCCTCTTCTAGCAGAAAATTTCCGCTTGCTTTGTAATACAGACTGTAATACACTGTTTTACATAAAAATCTGCCTACAGCGAATCATATTCCAGCCAAAGACGAGCCGACAGGCGAAGTCTGAGGCGGAATATGTTTTGTTACTTTTGTCAAAAGTAACGCAAAAGCATTTTTGACAGGCAAGCCCATCAAAAATGCAACCCGCAAGCGGGTTTTGCGTCTTGCCGGAGGCTTATACTTCCGCATCCAGCCGATGGAATATTTGTCGCACAGCTCCAAATATTCCACACTGTCTGCTTGGCTTATCTTCATGAAAGCATTTTGAAATCTACCTAAATTCAATCTGCAAGCCAATATGCAAAATGACAGGCTACCCTCTGCTGTAACAAGGCACCCTGCCATCTTCATCTGCTTATCCCTCTCTCTCATACCCCGTTCCCCGCCAAAGATACTCTGCCCCATCCAGTAAATCTATCAGTACCCTTAAAAGGCTTTCAAAATCACACCGCATTTCTTCCAATCCGGCTTCGGAAAGTGTCACTTCCCCATTTTTGAAATCCTCTGCAACTTCCTTTAAGATAATCTGCATATTCTGCATTTCCTCCAGCATCGGAACGATGGTTTCTTTCTTGCCTACAACACAAATCCGGTTGTAGATACAGCTTCTTACAAAATAATCTTTCTTCATTAGTCCGCTTGCCTTGATTCTGGTTTCAATCTCCCTGCGTTCCCACTCTGAAACACGAAAACTGATTGTCGGATTTTTGTGTATATTGCTCATGATATTTTCCTCCATTCTCCAGCAGCTACAAAATCGGAAACCACATAAATTTCTGTTGTTCTTATCTGCATTGCAACCGCCATTTAAAAACCATACCAACTACTCCTGATTCATAATCTCCAGCCTGTCTGCCAGCTCCATCTGTTTATTAGGGTACAAATGACTGTAGGTGTTCAGTGTAGTTTCAATCTTCTCATGCCCCAGCCTTTCCTTAATTTCCAATGGCTGGAAGCCCATCGCAACTAACATCGAAGCGTGGGAGTGACGTATGTCATGCAAGCGAATCCGTTTCACGCCACTCTCTTTCGCCCCTCTGATAATCTGGTGTTCCATAAAGCTTTTGGTAAAACGGAATATCCTCTCATTCGGCATAAGCCCATACTGTTTGCTGAAATATTCCCTCAAATCCTCTGCCAGAAAAGGCGGTATCGTAATCTCCCGAACTCCCTTCGGTGTTTTGGGTGGGTGGATTTTATCCTCCCCCTTTACCCGCACCAGATTTTTGGTAATAGAGATAACTCGTTCCTCTAGATTGACATCCTCAAAATTCAAGGCAAGCATCTCGCCAATTCGCATCCCTGTCCAAAACAACAGCTTAAATGCCATATATGCCTCCGGCTTCTTCTCAAAAGCCGTCAGAAACTGGTCAAACTCTTCCTTTGTCCAAAAATCCATGTCATCTGCCTTTGACTTGCCAATGCTGCCAGCCTTCCTGCAGGGATTACTCTCCAAGTCATAGTACCGACAGGCATAATTAAACAATGCCGACATCTGATTGTTAATCGTCTTGAGGTAAGTCGGTGCAAAATTCTCCTTAATCAGCGTATTCTGCCATGCCCGGATATCCGCTGCCGTAATGTCACTGATACTCTTATCCTTAAAATAGGGAAGTATCTTTGTGTCAAACATATATCTCTTGCTTTCAATCGTGGTTTCCCGCAAACGGTTCTCCATATCCTGAAAATAAATCTCCACAAAGTTGTCAAAGCGGATTTCCGGACGGAACTTTGCCCTCTGCCGGAAATCCCTCTCCCATGCATCCGCTTCTGCCTTTGTCTTAAACCCTCTTTTGTTCTTCTTGTGCCGGATGCCTTGCCAGTCCTTATAATAGAACTGGCACCGCCATCCCTTTCCGTCTCTTGTTGCCGGCATATCACATCATCTCCTCTCCAACATGCCCACAATACCGTTACCATCCTTTTCTCCATAAACTGACGAAACTGTAAGTCTGCCATGCAAAATACTCATGCTGCACTTATACTCCTATGCCCCATCCATTCCATAGAACTTTTCCTTGAAAAACTTAGTCGGCACCCTGCCGGCTACTACCCTGTAACCCTGCTTTGCCAGTTCCCCGTTCAGTTCCCGGATAATCACATAGGCATAATTTCTCGACACTCCCAGAATTTCCTGCACATCCTTTGCAAACAGAAACATTCCCTGCCTTTCCTCTGCTTTTACCTGTTCCATATAACCCCTCCTCATTCAAGATATTTATAGTACACATTTGTGCATTATTGTATTTATACTATACAGTACACATTTGTGACTGTCAAGTGTTTTTCAAAAATTTTTATACACAAATGTGTCCAACTGTGGTATGATGTATTTGGAACACTTCTGTGTACCCTGTTATATCGTAACGAATCAACAAAAAAACACAAAAAGGAGTGCAGCTATGACCGTTAGCGAAAAAATAAAATACTACCGCAATATGCGTGGCATCTCACAGGAAATGCTCGGAGAACTCTCCGGCATCAATTCCGCAACCATCAAAAAATATGAATACGGAATCCGTAACCCAAAGCCGGACCAGTTATTAAAGATAGCCGGGGCATTGGGAATCAGTATTTATCAGTTTATGGATTTTGACATCGAAACCACGTCCGATGTGCTGACCCTGCTCTTCCAGTTAGACGAGCAGATTGATATGAATTTTGAAATGAAAAAAGACAGAAAAGGAAACCCGGTTCCTTCTTCCATAAAGATTTCTTTTGACAATGTGGATATCAACGAACGCCTTGCCAAGTATATAAAGGCAAAAGAATTATGCGATTCCGTCATTGCGGATACCGAAGGTTATGCTTCTGCCAAAGAACATGAAGCAGCCATTGCCGACATACAGGCTGATGTGGCAGAAATCAAACACCATCTCATTGACAGCAACCGCATTGTCAAGAAAGGTACACATGGAAATGTATTCAAGCTGAATACTGATGCGAAAGAATAATATATCCAGTGGCTCTATCCTCCACTCTGTTTGAAACAGGATTTTTCTGATAGAGCCAAAGTAGAGCCAAACGGCATAAAGAAAGCCCGGAAACCCTTGTAAAATAGGCATCCGAGCTTTTTCATCCGTTATTCAAACTCGGCAAGTTCACTTTATGTCTTAAACTATTCTGTTTAAGTTTTGCTGTGAAAATGCCTCTTTTTTACCTCCGTTACATAATTTATTCTGGTTTACTGATTTTCTGTTGCCAAAATGTTGCCAATACTATCTGTAATATTGTTGAAAATCACATTCTTTATCATATTACTTTTTGCATATTACAAGATACCCATAACCCCCTTGCGACATTACTATTTTCTGAGTTCCTATCCTCACTCTCTGTCTATTTGCTGTAGAAAGCTTGTTATACTCCTTCAAATTCTCTTCTAAATTTTTTGAAAGTTTTGTCCAAAATTCTACATAATTATAACATCCGGTAAACCTATTTTTATAATATTTTCCGTCATATTATAGATATATATCATCTCTTCATTCAATATGACAAAGGCATATTTTGTTGTATTGCCCATACTCTCCGTAAAACTACACGTCTTTTCTGTAATCATTCCAAATTCATGAATATGACCACCATATGTAGAATCACAATCAATCAGAAGAACACTTCCTATGCTGTTGCTTATATGACTAATATACATTCCTTGTATCAAAACCTTATAACGCTTGCAGATCATATTTGAACTTTTATTTTCTATATTAATTATATTGTCATTATTAAGCACAATTAAGTCCCCTCCACATATTGCCTCGTAAAACAGTTGGCATGCAACTCCGAGCGATTCTTTCAATGCAATCATCAATATAACAAAAGAAAACATTACATCTGTAGCATCTTCATACTTATTCTTTTCCATCAACTTAATAGAAAATTCTCTTAAATCTGAAGAAATATCTTCTCCAAAACACTTACTGATTTCTTTTTCCATAGTTCCCACCAGCACACTCATTTTTGATTTATCAATTTTTCGGAAAACATATTCGAACTTAGAATCAATCAAGGCTTTATATACCTTCCCTGCCTTAAAAGCATTCACCGCAGAACACATTTCGTCATCCGAAAGCAGAGGTTTTACTAGTTGATTACAAGACACATCTTTAAATAAAAAATAAGGATTTATAGCTTCTGAAACAATTTTAGATTTTTCTCTTATCTCTTTTAAACATAAATTAACAAACCTTTTTAATGTAATATGTCCTCGTTCAATCAATATTCTCTCGTCTTCTGTTAAGTGTTCCAGCCTAAAAGGTGACGGAAGTTCAAGTGTATCTGCATTATCGTCTACAAACAAATATCCTTGAAATTGATTATGACTATGTTGTGCAATATATGCGAAATCTCCATGTAAAGTGTTTTTTAAGAACCCTGCTTGTTTATTTCCAACACTCACTGACAAATCATGTATTAATGTTCCAATTTCTTTTGCCACACTATTCTTTTGTAAACTATTACAAAGTTTAAAGACCTCGCTCCTAAAATTTGATTTCATGTTACATTCTCCTTCAATAATATACCATATCTTATCGCAAATTTCTTCTGATAAATTGTTCTTTATCTGCCTGTAAACGAAATTCTCTTCTTACAATATCTTGAACCTGATGTTCTCCTACCAGTTTAATTGTATCTGTAGCTTGATATTTATTTGAAACATAGTATATATCTCTCCCCAGTATACGATTTAAAACAATATTAGGGATCATACGTCTTGCATAATACAAAAATTTTTCTATTAATAACTTTTCTCCCGTAGTATCTTTAAGTACAAACGGGCTCCACCGTTCTGGATAATACCTACAGAGTGAAGCTAATGCATATAATGATATATACATATTCAAAATTGTAGGTATTGTAATCATTTTACCATTTTTATCATGCGCTGCTCGTAAATATGGTTGGCCAGAATATGAAATTTCACTAATATCGTTTCCATTAATTTTATGTCTCAAAATAAAATATTTTGTACCATTTCTACTGTCCTTCGCAGATGTAATAGCCAAATATGATTTTGTAAAATTATGAACATGATCCAAAATATTATGTACAAGATCAGCATTCTCAGATGTATAGTAAACTTTCTCCACTTTCCCATCTGGTGTATTAAACACATCCAACATTACTATTTTTCCACAGGCAACATTATAACATTTTATATAATCATCATTTATTTCTGCTACAGAATCAAGGAATTCCCTCAGTTTCCAATCACCAAACTCCGTCAAATTTTCTTTAAATCCTAATGCCCTTGCAATAACATGAACTCCCCCGTTCTCAGGGCTTAAAAATCTGATATCCGTTTCCGCAATAAAATCCTTTTTCCCTGGCAAAAAAATCTTCATTCCGTGATTACTAATTTCATTTATGGTTCCACTAAAAAGATTTGCCATACCATACAATAAATTTGTCGTTCCATAATAAAGAAGTAATGGCGCAATCTGCAAATTGGCCTCTTTCGCAGATTTATAATATTCATATGCTTGCAAAAAAGAACCCGATATGCAGTTAACTGCATTTTCATCAATACTATATTCATTTTTATTTAATGTTTGCTCAACAAATTGCTAAATCTTTGCAGG
>CANPZE010000084.1 GCA_947589315.1 uncultured Lachnospiraceae bacterium
CCCAAATTACAATACCATATCTGTCCGTGCAGAACCTGCCTGCGTTTGTTTGTATTAAATTTAGAAATTCGATTGTACTTTACTTTTTCCTTCTGCCTTCTTTCTTAAACAATTAAGTTTATACAACACTGAATATTATATATTTAGTATTTCTTAATAAACTTGCAACCATCTCTATGGTACTGATACACTTCCATTTCTCCATTCACATATATCGCATCATTTTTATCAAATAACGTTAAACATTTTCCCCGTAAACCGATTTTTGCCATTCTTGTGCTACGATATGCTACTCCTCCAAAACCATTTGCTATTAAATATCTGCTAAATGCCCTAAATGGGATATACGCCTTTAATTCAGGATCATCCTCTTTATCAACAGCATAGAAAATTGCATCGCATATGTTTCCTATCAAAACTTTTGACAACTGCAACTGAACGCCTTTGCGCATTTCTTCCTTTATCCCAATTTTGTTCTCAATTTTATCTAACTCATCTATAAACGCTTTCTCATCATTTGTTTTTGCGTACTCTATCATTCTGTTTCTAATTTTAGTGTTACTTTGTAGGACATTTGCAATATAATAAATCCGTTCCAATGTATCGGTATAACTAAAATTCAAAAAATAATCCTTACAGCCAATCAATGCCCTTTGGGAGCATTTTATTTTGCTTGTATCAATCTGCTGGCAAAACATTTTCAATTATTTTATTATCATAAACTTCTCCTGTATTCAATCTTTTCTCCGGAATAATCATTCATTATACAAAGCGATTTTTATATTGTAACTGCAATATCCTTTATCTTGCTTTATTTGTATTTCATATCGTTCCCCACCTTTAAGTTCTACTGTTTCTTTTGTCAAAATTTATGATTTATTGTACTGATTCACATCCCGTATTTATAGCAACCGATATTTCTTCTCTATCTGTAAATACACAATTAACAGGGCAATCGTAATCGCCACAACGCCAAAAATCACAGGTATAAAACCAACCGAATTTTGTTCAAGAAACAACAACGGTATTCCACATATCTCTATGAGTATGGCATAAACAAACCAAAGCACCGCAACGGAATGGTTATATTTTTTTGTATCTTTCACTTCAGGCGGTTTTACTCCTGTAAAAAAACCAACAGGCTTTTTTGATATCCATGCCGAAACACCAATGCCGAAAAGGATCACACTAACCAAACTCCATATTACAAATCCTATCATTATTATTCCTCCATAAAATTGCCGATTTCTCAATTTAATCTTTTTCGATTATATAAAAAAATGAATCATTTCAACCGAAAAACCGCCATAGATTTCCGTGAACAGTAACGGTTACTTCCGTTTCCGCAAAAAAGGTGCAGTGTATTCTAGTATCCGCACCTACAGCACATACCGTCACTGTCATGTTAGAAGCAGCATATACTGCCCCTGCAACCGCAGGCACCAATGCCTTTCTGCATACATCTGACACCTTATTTTTCATTGTCTTAAACATATTATTCTTCATCATCTGGTCAATTGCAGTTTTCACAAAATCCCATACTTCCTAAAAATACAGTTCAAGTCCTCTCTGCTAATTTTTCCTGCCAGATAATATGCTTTAACACTCGCCTCAACCGCCTCAAAGAATATATCAAAATGAAGCCAATCGCCCGTATCGTAATATTCCCGCAATTCCGCAAAATCACGCTGCAATCCCTCCGGTAAATCTTCTCGCAAGTCTATCGCCTCATCAATAAACATTTATCTACACCTTCTTTCTTCTCTGAAATCTGTCTCCCCACTTCCATTTCCTGTCCCATGATTTTATGACATGTTGGCTTCAGCACTTTTTCATATCGTTCTCCCATAACCGCCAGATAAAATTTCTTCTGTATTTCAGTCAGCACAGGAATCCCCAAAATCATTTTCTCTATCTTCGGTAATGCTACTGCAACTTTCGGTGTAATATTCCTTACTGCATTATTACAGCCCTCATATTCCATCCTTTCTATCAAATGATAGGGATTTAGTTTTCTGTCTTTCAATTCAAAAATACATCTTCTTGCTGAAAAAGCCTCTGTTTCCATGCTTTTTTCATTGGATAAAACCGCCTGCATTTTATCATCGTCCCATTTTGAGTTCAAACAGTTCCCATTGTCATAAATGGGTGACAGTTCTTTTTTACCATTCGCTCTGACAATGACACCCCAATTACTGTTATTACGGTCAGTGTTGCCAATCAGAGCGTCTACTACAAACATATTCCAGAAATGTTCCTGTACCAAGTCCAGCCCTTTCAGAAACGGATGCTCCTGTATTGTCATTAGAATTTCATACAAATCCACACCAACACCATTTGTTTCATTTCCATTTGAATCCAGAAATGGTGGATCAAAGGTTACCTTTATCTTATCAAATTCATACAGCCTGTCACCGTCCTCCAAAAAGTCTCCACATGCCACAACCGTTTTTCCGTTTCGAAAACCCAACACAGTGTCATGCACTGGAAATCCTAAAAGCCCGTAAAGCTGTGAACCAATATACTCACATACAGGACTGTTGGAATAGCTAAGTTGTATATTTTTCATCTGTTGCTCTTTTAAGTTGCCCGGAAATTTCAATATATAATTTTTCCCCTCTTAGACAATGCCCATTTTTTTCCGGCTGTTCCACCATACATTCTCTGATTTTGGGCATACTGGTTAAAATTAACCATTTGCATCGCTACCACCTCATATCTCTAGCGGAAACAGGATAACTCCTCGTCTCCGCATATTTCTTTCTATATTCCATTATAAACACTTTTACCAAGAAGCACAACAAAGGATTTTATTCCGTTTTGAGTTTCCCCATTTTTCTGAAAGACAGTTATAGTCTAAAATAAGAAATGCAAAAACACTTCTTAAATGTTATAATTAAATCACCACAATATAATCAAACATAGGAGTGCTTTTGCATGATTAATTATAACAGATTAGGATATAATTAAAAGGGATTTGTCAAATTAGATTTCCGTGAACAGTAGCGGTTACTTCCGTTTCCGCAAAAAAGGCGCATATTCTTCGTGTCTGGAACACACTGCGCCGGGTTTACTGCTTCTTATTTATTTTACCTGCTTTGCCCATTTTGCTGCACTCTTGTAGGACAAATCAGTCAAATCTTTTCCCTTTACCACCTTGGCGCCCTTGGCGCTTGCCTTGACCCCTTTCATACTGCCGGAAATGCCGCTTCCTCCGCTGGTGCAGAACGGCACGATCTTTTTTCCTTTCAGGTTATAGGACTCCAGAAAAGTACGGATAATCTTCGGCTCCTTGCCCCACCAGATGGGATAGCCAAGAAATATCACGTCATATTTACGGATATTGTTTACTTTTCCCTTGATCTGTGGTCTGGCATTTTCATCATTCTGCTCTTTATTCGCCCGGCAGTCGTCATTTTCATATCCTAAATCAGCCGTTGTATATGGCTTGGCCGGGTTGATCCGGTACAGATTCCCTCCTGTCGCCTTCTGCAGTTTCTCTGCGGCGCCCTTTGTCGTCCCTGTTGCCGAAAAATAAACAATCAGAACCTTCTTTGTTTCCTTGTTCTGCTTACCTGCTGCATGCACATTTGCCACCGGAAACAGCAAGCCTGTGACCAGCGCAAATACCAACGCCAGATTAATCCAAACTATACTATTTTTCTTCATAATCTTTTCCTCCATTTTTTCGTTTTGGTCAAGCGCATTGATCTGTCTTATTTCTTCCTCAGTCAATTCAAAATCCAATGCTTGTTCCTGTATGTCCTCACCGCTCTTCACTATAAGTTCCTGTATCCCTGAATCCCGTAACCACTGTACGACTTCTTCCCTACCGTGACTTTGATTTTCCTTTTCTCCCCCCTGTTGCATCGGAAAGGTCTTTTCGGTTACTTTCTTTTTGCCAATCTTTAATGTTATGCCCTTAACTGTCAGCGTCTTTTGACTCTTTGCCATTGCGGTTTGGGAAAATCCAGCCGCTGCCAGAGACTTCTCCTTACACTTAATACCAATCATGCTTTTCATGGCGGTCAAGCGCATTGATCTGTTTCATTTCTTTTGGAGATAATCTGAAATCATAGATTTCCGTATTCTCCTGTATATGCGCCGGGTTGCTCGAACCCGGTATCACAACCACTCCCTTTTGCAGGTTCCAGCGCAGGATCACCTGCGCCACGGATTTCCCGTGCGCTTTTGCGATCTTTGCAATCGTTTTGTCCGAGAGCATTTCCTGTGTGTAGCCGCGCCCGCCAAAAGGATACCAGCCCTGTACAACGATACCAAGGCTCTGGATATAGGGGATCACATCATTTTCCTGATAGTATGGGTGAATCTCATTCTGTACGAGAGCCGGGGGAATGCTCACCTGCGGAAGAAACTCCTGCAATTCCTCTATATACCAATTGGACAGGCCGATGGAACGAACCTTTCCCTGTCTCACCGCTTTTTCCATTGCTTTATAAGCCTTGACATCGTTTTTACCTGGATGGTGCAGTAAAAGAAGGTCGATATATCCAATATTTAACCGTTTTAGCGAATCGTTGATCGCCTGTTCCGGATTATCATACTGATCCGGATACAATTTCGTTATGACAAATATTTTGCTTCTGGGTATCCCAGACTCCCGGACGGCTTTGCCAACTTCTTTTTCATTATCATACATATAGGCAGTGTCAATCAGACGCACGCCCCGCTCCAACGCTGCGGAAACAGACTTCACACAGGTATCCCCGGTCAGGCTGTAGGTGCCAAGCCCATTGAGCGGCATCTGATAGCCGCTGTTCAATTTCACAGTTTTTTTCTTAAAATTAAAAACCGGCGGCTTCACCTTTTTGGCAACTTTAATTTTCATCCAGGAAGAAACCTTCTTCTTTCCTGCCGTCACAGTCACTTTGATCTTTGCCGTTCCCTGCTTCTTCGCAAGAATCTTTCCCTTTTTACTGACAGCAACAGTTCCAGGTCTTGAAGAAATATACTCTATCTTCTTTTTCCCTTTTATACTGCCTGTTTTCACAGTAAGCGTTGCTTTTGTCCCCTTTACCATCTGACAGGTTCTCCTCGTATAGGCCACTTTTTGAATTTTTAATACAAGCTTACTTTCTTTTTTACTTTCTTTTCCTTCCGCCGCCATCGTCTGTCCCGGAACAATACCGGCCACCAACGCTGCAGCCAAAAACAAAGCGATATATTTTCGCAGCCTGTCCATCCTGTTTTCCCCCTTCGCACTTATTACCAAGGATCTCATTTATCACGTACAAGCGCCGTAACAAAATCCTCCGGCTTACCTGCATGCTCCATCCCCATCGCCTTTGCCATTTTAATAAATTGCCCGTCACATGCATGTTTTTCAATAAAAAATTCAGCAAATGCTTTAGAAATCATAATCAGCCCTGCGCCATGCGGCAGATTGTGGTGATATGCACTCATGGCATGTTCCATGCTGTGCTGCGCTGTCGTTGACGTAAGCTGCATGGAAATTCCCGCCATCGTACTTCCGTACGCAATATGCTCCCTTGCTTCCAGATCATTTCCATCGTTTACTGCGCGAGGCAGGTATTTTGCAATATTCTCAATACATGATAACGCAATCGTTTCACTGAGAATATTCACACCATTCGACATCATGACCTCTGTGTTATGGAATAGGGCGTCAAACCCCTGGTATGCTGTATATTTTGGCGGAATTGTTTTCATCAATTCCGGATCAACAATCGCTAATACAGCTACAAGCCCCGGAGCGCCAAATCCTATCTTCTCTTTGGTTTCCAGATTGGATATTACCCCCCCAGCAGTTGACCTCCGATCCGGTTCCTGCAGTCGTTGTAATCGTCACAATAGGAAGCCCCTTGTATGCAAGCGGCTTTGCCCCGCCGGTCCTGTCAAACCCTCACACCTCCTTCCTTTTATAAAATAACAGATAATCCAAACTGTCCAATTTTCTTTGTACGCCATGCATCTGTTTTACCAATTCATCACGATAATCTTCCAACAGTTCTATCTGTTCTTTTCCATCGCTTTGCAGGCTCATATAGTATTTAATAAAATCCTTTGTGCAGCCTGCATCCTCCAAATTCTGCTCGACTGAATATTCTGTCCGAATAACTTCCATATGTTAATTCCCTCTTTCTCCCTTGCTACATTTCAAGCTTTAAACCACCTGCCTATTCCTTCGCAGCTTCAAAAATATGATCCTACTGATATCGCCTGGCCTATCTGTAGTGTAGCAGCCTGTATTTAAAATATCAAATACATATATTGAATGCTATTCTATACTTGAAAGGTATTGTAGGAAATGATATACTTAAAACTATTATGGAATGCTTGACAGTTCCTGATTCACATAAATGAAAATAGGAACAAAGCATAGGAAAAAGTTTTATCATCAACTGCCAACTATCGCATAAAGGAGAATATCATGGATATCCGAGTATTACAGTATTTTCTTGCCGTTGCAAGGGAAGCAAGCATCACAAAAGCGGCTCAGTCTCTGAATATGACGCAGCCCCCGCTTTCCAGACAACTGAAAGAGCTGGAGGAAGAACTTGGGAAACAGCTTTTCATACGCGGCAGCCGTAGGATCACATTGACTGAGGAAGGAATGATTCTCCGGAAACGCGCCGAAGAAATGCTAGCATTAATGGAAAAGACAAAGGCCGAAGTCAGCTCCTCCGGCGAAAAGATCAGCGGGGAAATCCATATCGGCAGTGGTGAGACGGAAGGAATCCGCTTAATTGCAAAAACGGCAGAAAAAATCAGGCAAAAACATCCTGATATCTCCTATCATTTATTCAGCGGCAATGCAGAAGATGTGACAGAACGCCTTGACAAAGGATTGTTGGATTTTGGAATTTTAATAGAGCCTGCTGACATAAAAAAATATGATTTTATCAAACTGCCTGCCACAGACAGATGGGGACTGCTAATGCGGCGCGACCATCCCCTTGCCAGTAAGAACGGGATTGAACCGGAAGATCTGCAGGGGCTTCCTCTCATTACCTCCCGCCAGTCTCTCGCACACAATGAATTATCCGGCTGGCTTGGAAAACAATATGAATCCCTGCAGATTGTCGCAACATATAATCTGATCTACAATGCATCCCTCATGGTGGAAGAAAAGGTCGGCTGCGCCTTATGCCTCGACCGCATCATTCCAGAATATGAAAACAGCGCCCTGTGCTTTCGTCCTCTGAAACCATCGATTGAAGTGGGGCTTGATATTGTCTGGAAAAAATATCAGGTACTCACAAAACCAACTGCCTTGTTTCTAAATACGCTGCAAAATCTTTTCAATGTCCATGCCGATACCGATTGACTGTCCCTCAATTTCCGCCGGGCAGACTGCTTCGCCGTAGTTGATACACGCATATGTCGCCGCCCTGTTCTGCGCAGTCATACGCCAGAATGGGTATTTGATAATGACTGGGGTGTGATATCTATTGCGTACCTCTTAACGGAAAGAAAAATGCAAGCTTGCGCCTACAGCCAGTGCTTACACAAACTTCCTGAATAATCTGCGCAAATGCCAG
>CANPZE010000085.1 GCA_947589315.1 uncultured Lachnospiraceae bacterium
TTCTTAACTATATTTTATGATGTTTCCATCGCTTCTGCAATAAAAATTTTTTGAAATCTATATGTCTACCTTATCGCCACTCTTCATGCAGTATCTTAGATAGTGCAACGAGGTGAAACACGCTTTGCGTGTTTCACCTTGTTATCGCGGGCAACAAGCCCGTCCAACGGTTTTTTGCCGTACAGCTCAGCAGAAACATCCTGCTCTCCCATAAAGAGGATGCAGTCGCATATGTAGACAAGACGTGATATCTCGTCTTACTGCGCACCTAAGCCAGAGATTCCACAGTATCTTTAAGAATAGCAAAGGCTTTGTCACAATCCTCCTTCGTGATAATCAGAGGCGGAATCATTCGGATGATATGCTCACCAATGGCCGTAATCAACAAGTGACGCTCCAAACATCCGTGTTTCACATCTATTCCCGATATTGCATCATCAAACTCTACGCCTACCAAAAGTCCCTGCCCGCGCACTTCCCTTATATGAGGAAGGTTTTTCAGTTTGTCCATAAAATAACTGCCCATCTCTGCCGCATTATCCTTGAGGTGCCGATTTAGCAGCTCATCAATGGCCGCCAGTGCAGCTGCACAGCAGACAGGATGCCCGCCGAAAGTGCTTCCGTGAGAGCCCATATTAAAAGCCTTTGCCACTTTTTCGGTGGCACACACTGCACCGATAGGCATACCTCCGCCCATGGCTTTCGCCATGGTCACAAGGTCAGGCTTAATTCCATAGTGCATATAAGACATGATTTCGCCAGTACGACACCATCCAGTCTGCACCTCGTCGATCATAAGCAGCATTTCTCTCTCGTCACAGAGTTTTCTCAATCCCTGCAGGAATTCTTTTGTTGCGGGATGCACACCACCCTCGCCCTGTACCGGTTCTACCATGATTCCTATGGTATTCTCATCGCATGCGTCGTAAAATGCCTGAAGGTTATTATATTCCGCGTAGGCAAACCCGTCTGTCATGGGTCCGAACCCAATCTGACAGCCATTGTCCGGCTGTCCGGTTGCCGACATAGAACCGAAAGTCCTCCCATGAAAGCTCATAGCTGCCGTCACGATGTGATATTTCTCCGGCCCGTATGTTTCCACGCCATATTTCCTTGCCATTTTAATCATGGCCTCGTTTGCCTCGGTACCAGAGTTCTGAAAAAATATTTTATCCATTCCGATGGTGGTACAGATTTTTTCTGCAAGAAGTGCCTGGGGAATTGTATAAGGATAATTAAATGTGTGCATGATTTCCCCGGTCTGTTTTCTGGCAGCCTCCACCACCTTTTCATTACAGTTGCCCACTGAATTTACAGCGATTCCCGCATAGAAATCCAGATAAGGTTCTCCCTTTTCATCGTAAATATACTGATCTTTGGCCGTCTCGGCAAGAAAATCATACCGTTCATAGGTTTCAATCATATACCTGTTTACTTTTTCCTTAATCTCACTTACAGTCAGTTTTGTGTCCTGTAACTTCATCGTTCTTCCTCATTCCTTTCCGCATATTGCAATCGCACCCAAAACAAGCAGGATTCCAAGAATTCCTTCTAAGGTCAGTTTTTCATGAAACATTAGCACACCTGTTAATGTAGCGGTCACCGGTTCCACCGATGCAATCACTGAAGCTTTACTGTTTTCTATATATATCAGGCCCTTTGTATAGGCAAGATATGGTACTACCGTACAAAAAACCCCTAATGATAACGCAAACATTACCCCGCCGCCGACCGCCACTCTCTGCATTACCCTTTCAAAATCACAAGTCAAGACAGAACCAACAGACGCAATCAAAAAAGTGTAAAAAGTGATGGTCAGTGAATGATATCCCCGTTCCAGTGCATACCTTCCAAAAATAGAGTAAAGCGCATATCCCAGACCGGCGCCAATGCCTGCCAACAATCCCGCAGGTCCTGCTCTGCTGGAGGCCGTTCCCGCAAGAAACGCTCCCAAATCACCCGCTGCGCCGGTGACCAGAAAACATCCCGCAAATGTCATCAAAATAGCCCGCACTTTATATTTTGTAAGCTTTTCTCCAAATAGAAAAAAGGAAAGCAACATAACGATAGCCGGCGCTGTGTACAGCAACACTGCCGCCACCGACAGGGAAGTAAGGGTAATCGCTTTAAAATAACAGAAATTGAAAAATACAATACTGCAGATACCGGTTCCAAGGAAGCACCACAGATCCTTCAGTCGGATTCTGAAAAGCGTCCTGTTATAGAACAGGAGAAACACAAGCATAAAGGCACATGTAACGATTGCCCGCAGCGATACAATCTCCATAGATTCTAATCCCAACGCATTTAACTTTCTAACGAACACTCCCATACCGCCCCATAAAACACCGGCAAGCAGTATCAGAAACATTGCAGTTTTCTTCATCCATTCTGCCCCTATCTCAGCAATTCTTTTAAAAAACCCGAAAGAAGGCGCTGTCCTTTTTTCTGCAGACTTTCTTTTCCGTCCTTTATACACCAGTCATAGATAATGCCGCGCTCCAGTGACGCATAGGTATCCGCCAGATCCTCTGCCGTTTCGTCCTGTCTGAACTCTCCCGTCATCTGGCCCTCCCGAATGATCTGCGGAATCAGCTTATAATAAAAGCGATGCTGATCAAGCAATTTCTTCTGTTCTTCTGCCTTTGTCACATAAATGTGGCTCACCAGATCAAACGGAACCTCTTTTTCAATCAGTTCAAACATCTCCTGATTCAGAAACAGCAGTTTCTCATAATGGGTCAGACGGGGATTCATAGATATGATAAGCTCTTCGTATTTTTTATCAAATAAATCCCCAAGTGTATTTTCCAAGTCACTTTTCTTCTGAAAATAGGTATAAAATACCGACTCATCCACACCGGACCGTTCGATTACCTCATCCACAGTGGTATTATCATATCCTTTCGTGCGAAACAACTCCCATGCGGTACAGACAATCCTGCTCCTGTCGCTCTCCTGCTCTTTTATGACTTTTTTCCCCAGCAAAAAGCCATACGCCATAGGATCCCTATCATCCAATATCCATTCATTACACCCGGTTATGTATGCGCTTCCCGTAATTTGCGGGATAATTCCCTTCCTGCCGCCAACGTCCACCTCGCCGACAGCTCTGCCGCGGAATAAGGAGCCCGTGATGCTTTCATAGACAAATTCCTGATTCAGCGCCAGTCTGCCTCTGGCAAACAGAGCAGCCAGTTTCGCGCTTGTTCCTGTTCCGCAGGGAGATCTATCCGCCTGCGCGTCACCAAATATCACACAGTTTTTCAGATCTGCCTCCGGGGTATCAGTATGGCTGTAAAATTCCACCAGATCCACAGTACGAATATCCAGATAGGGGTGCTGTACTGTCACCTCATGATTGATTTTTTCCTTAAGCTCCATGCCGAGATCTATGATTCTGTCAATATTCTCTGGATTTAGTGACAAGCCGATCTCTTCCGCATCCACCAGAGCAAAAAAAGATCCGCCAAAGGCGATATCAAAGGGAACCGTTCCATATCCCACTACTGAGACGGACTGATTCTCTTTATATAAGAAAGCAGGCACATTCAAAATACTGACTTCCGCCGCCCTGCCGTTTTCCACTCTTACTTGTGCACGGATAACCCCGGAAGGGGCGTCAAGCACCACCTCCGTGTAGGGTTCCGTGACATGCACCATCTTTGTATCAACCAGCATCGCTGCGGTTCCAATACTGCCATGCCCGCACATATTCAGGCATCCGCCACTGTCCATAAAGACAACACCGAAATTCGCCTCCGGATGAACCGGCTCCGTCAATAGAACACCAAACATATCTCTGTGTCCCCTTGGCTCCAGAATCAGTGCGGAGCGAAGAAAATCATAGTTCTGTATGAGATCATTCTTCTTTTCCATCATGGTGCTGCCGGAAAGTTTTGGAAATCCGTCATAGATGATTCTGGTAGCTTCGCCCATTGTGTGGGAATCAATGGTTTTAATCCGCCATGCAAAATCCGTAAGTTCTGGCTGTAACTCCATTTACATCACCTCATTCTCACCAAACTTTACCCTTGCCACCGCCGCGAGCGCCTGTGCCGTACCTTCCACCTCCAGAAAAGCGCTGTTGATAATCAGATGCTTATGTTTTGGATCGTCAGGCGTGTAACCCGCAAAAAATTTGTGATATGTGTTTCTGGCTCTGTCTACCTCCGCGATCATACGTTTCGCCTCATCCTTTTTCATGCCAAGAGCCCCCACACAATTTGCCAGACGATCCGCATAGGGAGCATAGATATACACATGCAGCGCATTAGGATGATCTGCCAACACATAATCCGCGCATCGCCCTACGATAATGCAGGATTCTTTCTCTGACCAGCCATGAATAAGTTTTGCCTGAGTTTCAAAAAGACGCCGCTGCTGTTCCGGTGATTCTGTTCCCAGAGGAAATAACATTTGAAAAAATCCTGATTTTTTTTCTTCCGCATTGCTGATCACAGAGACTGGAAGATTCATCTTTTTTGCGGTCATCTCAACAATATCCCTATCATAATACTCAATGCCCAGTAATTCCGACAGTCGCTTTGCAATCGGCCGACCCATACTGCCAAATTCCCGCGCAATAGTAATCACATAGTTCTTCATAGATGCCATCCCCCATTTCAGACAGTCAGGATTCCAAAAATCTTGACAGAAACGCTTTTGTCCGTTCTTCCTTCGGATTCCCAAACACTTCTTCCGGTTTCCCCTCTTCTACAATATATCCGTCTGCCATAAAGATCACTCTGTCCGATACATCTCTGGCAAAGGCCATCTCATGGGTAACGATAATCATTGTCATACCTTCGGCTGCCAAATCCCGCATGACGCCTAATACTTCTCCAACAAGCTCAGGATCCAGCGCCGAGGTCGGCTCGTCAAAGAGCAGTGCTGTCGGCTCCATTGCGAGTGCTCTTGCAATGGCTACCCGCTGCTGTTGTCCGCCAGAGAGCATATCCGGCTTTACATCTGCTTTGCTTTCCAGTCCCACCTTTGCCAGCAGCTCCGCCGCCAGCTTTTCCGCGTCCTTTTTATTTTTATGCTTTGTCAGCACCGGTGCCATGGCTACATTTTTGAGTACAGTTTTCAGCGGGAACAGATTAAATTTCTGAAATACCATTCCTACTTCTTCCCGGAACTTCCTGACATCGGCTTTCTTTTCGCAGAGATTTTTCCCTTTATAGATCACTTCCCCGCCGGTAGGATATTCCAGTTGGTTGATGCATCGCAGAAGAGTGCTTTTTCCGGATCCGGAGGGGCCGATGATGCAAAGCACCTCGCCCTCCTTCACATCCACACTGATATCTTTCAGCACTTCCAAATCTCCAAAGGATTTCCTCAAATGATTTACCTGAATCAAGGTATTACTCATCATCATTCCTCCTACCTCTTAATTCTATTTTCCACTATCTTCTGCAAGATCATCAGCATTGACAGCAGCACAAGATAAAACAGCGCACACATGGTATATGCAGGAATGGTGTTGTAAGTCCGGGCCACATAATTTTGTGTCTGCCTTGTAATTTCGTTGACAGAAATGATAGACAACAGCGCCGTATCCTTCACCGATATAATGAACTGGTTAAAAAGACCGGGAATCATGGATTTAAATGCCGGTGGGATCACAATCTGCCTCAATATCTGGCCTTTTGTAAGCCCAAGTGCGCAGCCGGCTTCTCTCTGTCCGATATCCACACCTTCCAGTGCACCCTTTACAATCGCCGAAATAAATGCGCCCGCATTCAATGTGATCACAATAATACCTGCCAGCGTACTGTCAAGTGTAAACCGTTCTCCGCCGATGTTCGTGATCAATGCCGGTATTGCAAAGTACACATACAGTGCCTGGACAACAAGAGGCGTCCCCCTGATGATCCATATGTAAATATTGGCAATGCCCTTTGCAATCTTGTTTTTACATTGTAACGCATATCCACTGACGGCTCCAAGAAAAAAACCCAGTACAATGCCGGTTACGGCAACCTGCATGGTAATTTCCAATCCCCGGAACAACATAGGAATGACAGCGGAAAATACATCTGAAAATGCTTTCAAATTCATTTACTCACTCCTCAAAAGATGTCAGTCGCACCATTTTGATTTGATTTCATCAAGGGTTCCGTTCTCTTTCAGATACGCAATCGCATCATTAAAGTTATCAATAATATCTGGATATTCCTTGCAGATATCAAAAGAAAGTGCAATTGCATACGGCGACTGCCCCTGGAAAAATTCATCGCCTACAATCTTTAAATGAATTTCTCCGGTTTTGATAGAGTATGCCGTACCAGGCTGATCGTAAATAGTGGCATCCGCCTGACCATCCTCCACCGCTTTGTAAGCAAGAGCCTGAGAATCATAAGTCTGCAGGCAGCTTTCCGGCAGATTAGCTGCTGCGTACTCATAAGCCGCACAGCCGGCCTGCACAGCGACCTTATATTCTCCGCCTTTCAGATCATCCACACTCTTAATGGTTTCATTATCCTCTGACACAACCACTACAATGCCAGCATCATAGTAAATGTCTGTAAAATTCATATTCTGTTTTCTCTCATCTGTGGCACAGAGCGCTGCGGCTCCGATATCTAACTGCCCCAGCCCCAGAGATGTCCCCAACGGGCCGTAATCCATGTCCTGAACCGTATTATCTTTAATTTCAAATCCAAGAAGTTCCTGCAGCTCGTTCAGCAAATCCACATCATAGCCCTGCAGTGTAACGCCATCTTCTGCAAAGTAAGAAAAAGGCGCATAGGTTCCAGATGTACCCACCGTCAGTGTCACACCTTCCAATGCATTCTGAAAAGAATTGTTCCCATCGCTTTCGTCGGTGTCCGTCGATGTTTCCACTGTAACCGCCGCACTGCCGGAACCTTGTCCGCCTGCATCCTTACTGCTTCCACAGCCTGCAAACAGAACCACTGGCAGCACACTAGCCATCAAAACTGAGATCAACTTCTTTTTCATAATTTTGCCCTCCTTTAATTGGAATCACATTACGATTCGTATCTGAAATACAAAAAAAGGACAGATACCACGCCAAATGACGTCTTTGTCTGTCCTGCTTTTTGCATTTACTGTATTGTAACCACATTCATACAATTTGTAAAGAAACAGTTTTTAATGTTTATCATTCCAAAATGTAATGTCGATTTTTGTTGACAAACCAGATTTATTTTATAAAATATAATAATTAAATAGAAAAGCCAACGAGGGGCTGTCGCACTAAGCAATTAGTGCGCAGCCTCATTTTTGTGAAAAAATGGTGAAAAAATAACTGCCAGACCTC
>CANPZE010000086.1 GCA_947589315.1 uncultured Lachnospiraceae bacterium
CGGAACTGGATTAGGGCCTTCCCGCTCACCACCAGGAACTTCTCATTCTTTGTATCATGCCAGTGGTTCCCTTTCTCAATCCCCGGTTTCGAGATATTCACCGAGAACTGTCCCCGGTCCGCCGTCCGCAGGATCTCTGTGAAAGATCCCCTCTGGTCTGTATGCATGTTCAGCGGATACGCAAATGCATCTTCCGGCAGGTAACTTAAGTAGGTACTGTACAGTTTCTTGCTGAAGCTCCCTTCCGTCATGTCCGGCACCTGCAGCGTCTTCCTTGAATCACGGAAAGATTCCAACAAATCCACAATCTCACCCAGGGTAGTCTCATGCACCGGATCTACCTGGCACCGACCGTCAATGCCCCTGTTCTCCCGGCCATTTAATGCATGCACCAGTTCATCTACCACATCGTCGATATAGACCAGTTTGAGCTTCGTATCTCTCCCGTTCACCTGCAGCGGCAGGCCATGGGCTGTGTTGTAACAAAACGTGGCTACGGCACTGTTGTAGTTGGGGCGGCACCATTTCCCGAATACATTGGGAAAACGGTAGACCAGAACCTTCGCTCCGATTCTCCTGCCGTATTCCAGCAGCAGCTCCTCTCCTGCCAGCTTGCTCTTTCCGTAAGGGTTGTCCAACTCTGCCTGTGTCGAAGATGACAGCATCACCGGACAACGATTATGGTTTTTCTCCAACAGTTCCAGAAGCTCCGATGTAAAACCGAAGTTCCCCTCCTGAAACTCCTCCACATGTTCAGGGCGGTTAACGCCCGCCAGATGGAATACAAAATCACAGTCCCGACAGAAAGCCTCCAGACTTCCTCCGGGACTATCCTTATCATATTCATAAATCTCCCCGGCGTTGATGTTTCTGAGCCGCTCCGCCAGGTTTCGGCCTATAAACCCTTTCGCGCCTGTCACCAGTATCTTCATCCGCGTAGTTCCTCCCACTCCGCGATCTCATTACGGATGTACTCCAATTTCAAGAGCTTTGCCTTCACCTGTTCCACATCCAGAAGATCTGTGTTATTGGAATTGAACTCACTCAAGGTATTCCTCTCACTGTTCCCGGTGATGAAATATTTATCATAATTCAAATCCCGCTTGTCTGCGGGCACCCGGTAGAAGTTCCCCATATCAATAGCGTGTGCGCATTCCTCATTGGTCAGGAGGGTCTCATACATCTTTTCCCCATGCCGGATGCCGATCACTTTCACCTCATTGTCCGCATGGAACAGTTCCTTAACCGCCTGCGTCAGTACCCCGATCGTACAGGCCGGCGCTTTTTGCACCATGATATCCCCGGATTCCGCGTTCTGGAACGCGAACACCACCAGTTCCACCGCCTCCTCCAGGCTCATGATGAACCGGGTCATCGCAGGTTCCGTGACAGTCAGCGGTTTCCCCTCCCTGATCTGTTTGATGAACAGCGGCACGACGGAGCCTCTGGAGCAGAGGACATTCCCGTAACGGGTACAGCAGATCGTTGTCTTATCCGGTAAAACCGTCCTGGATTTAGCCACGATCACCTTCTCCATCATGGCCTTGCTGGTACCCATGGCATTGACCGGATAGGCCGCTTTATCGGTGGACAGGCAGATGACCTTTTTTACACCTTCCTCAATGGCTGCCGTCAGGACGTTCTCTGTCCCCAGTACATTCGTGCGGACTGCCTCGATGGGGAAGAATTCGCAGGACGGCACCTGTTTCAGGGCTGCCGCATGGAAAATAAAGTCCACACCGTGCATGGCGTTCCGGATACTGTTGATATCCCGAACATCCCCTATGTAAAACTTGATCTTATCGCTCAGCTCCGGGTATTTCTGCTGGTACAGATGGCGCATGTCATCTTGCTTCAGTTCATCACGGGAAAAAATACGGATTTCTTTCAGGTCCGAATCCAAAAAGCGCTTCAATACCGCATTTCCAAAAGACCCTGTACCTCCGGTAATCATAAGTGTCTTATCCTTAAACATCTTTCACCTCTCCAAGTATTGATCCATTTTATCTAAAAGCATTTCTTTTCGAAAGAACTTCTCTGAATATGCCCTGGCATTCCTGCCCATGGCCTCCCGGTCGCAGTTCTGCATCCTGCGGATATTCAATGCCAAGCCGTCCGTATCACCCGGCAGGCTGCAGAAACCGCATCCCGCTTCCTTTATGATCCTCTCTGTCTCACCTGCCGCAGCAGCCAGAACCGGCATCCCGCATGCCATATAGGACTGCAGCTTCGCCGGGATCGTGTTCGCAAACAGAGGGACATCCTTAAAAGAGATAAACGCGGCGTCACTCCTGGCAAAATATGCAGGGACATCCTCGGGAAGGACACGCCCGGTAAACGCAAACATCTGCGTCACCCCGTATTTTCTGATTTCTCCTTCCAGTTCCTCCCTATATCTTCCATCACCAACGATCAGAAACCGTACACCGTCATCCCGCAGTGTATGGGCGGTATGAGGAAGGATTTCCAACCCCTGCGCATACCCTATGTTCCCGGTAAAAATAACTGTGAACGGCCTCGGCTCTGTGTCCTTTTTGACCGGTTGGTAGAAGTCCTCCGCATACTGTGGCCAGTAGGTTACCTTCTTTTCCGGCACGTGACGCTGGATCAGGACCTGCTTAAAACTGGGTGATGTCACGAATATCCGGCTGCATTTTTTATAAATGTAGCTGACCATCCCGTCCAGAAAACCCAGTATGTGCCTGTCATGGATCCCTGTAACCATTTCCACGTTATCCGGCCAGAGATCCTGTACATATAAAAAACAGGGTATCCTGCGTCTCCCTGCGTACCAAGCGCCCGGAAGAGCCTGCGTCATCGGTGAAACTTCAAATATGAATACCTTATCCGCCCTCAATCCCGTAAATCGGCTCCATATCCCGGCCGTAAAGACAAAAGACAGGTAATTCATCACCAGCATCAGGCTGTTGTTTCCCCTCGGGACTAATGGCAGACGGATGATATTGATTCCCTGATACTGTTCCTTCCGCCTCTTTCGGATCCCATATCCGTCATAGAACTTTCCCTGGGGATAATTCGGGATCCCTGTAACGACCGTCACCCGGTATCCCCTTTTTACCCATTCCCGGCAGATATCATTGATACGGAACTGTTCCGGATGGAAATACTGTGAGATTACCAAAATATGTTTCTTTTCTGCCATAGACTATTCTTCATATCTTTCATTTTTATAATCCGGTTATTCGGGATCATTCTAGCGAATGATCGTAAATAAGACTGCCAAACGCCTTATTTGCCATACCGCCGATCTTCCCGGGCACATGTCCCGCTAACCGGATTCCCCAGTTGAACCCCTTTATCAGATGGACGGCCTTTCCGTTCTCCGCCGCGATCTTTTTAACCATCTCCGCTGTTTTTACATACTGCAGGTCCTGCGGAAAGAACACCCCGCCTTTCCCTTCCTCGATCAGCTGACGGACATACTCACACAGGTTCTCCACCGCCAGCATGCTCCTCCGATTAGGGAAGTCCGGGAATACCGGAACCTTCATCGCTATCTTTTTCAGCGTCTGATAATTCCCTTTACCGCCTTCCCCATAGATCATAGGTGGCCGCAGGATCGCCACATGGAAGTTTTCATCTCCTAATGGAGTCAATTTCTGCTCCGCTTTCCATTTGCTGTCCCCATAGAAACTGGTCGGGTGCGGTTTTGTATCTTTCGTTATGACCCTCTCCTTGCGGATCGATGTCGTCTCACCATATACAATGATGGAACTCATGTATATAAATTGCCGGACACCTTCCCTTTTGGCTTTCTTCGCTGTGCTCACTGCTAAGTCTCTGTTGACCCGATAATAAAGCTTCTTCTGTTCCTCAGTGACATGGCTGATATCCGCATGCGCTATTCCCGCCACATGGAACACCACATCATACCCGGAGAAGTCTTTCTCTTTCCAGCCATCTCCGATCATATCCACCGTGTTCACCTGATACATTCCTGCATACTCTGGACGGTTTAAGTATTTCTCCACCGATGTCCCGATATAGCTCCCCGTCCCTGTGATCAGCACTTTCTTCATTTTCTCTGTTGTCCCCGTTTTTCAAGCATTCCTGGACTATCTCCCTATCCGGGATGCCGTTCTCTTCATCGCCCCGGTGCCGCCTTCTACTACACCGTCACGCTTTACCACTGCCAGGATCGTCCGCAGAAAACATACGCAGTCCATCCTAAATCCCATATGCTTTACATACTGCCCATCCAGTCTGGCCTTCACCGGAATCTCAAGTTCATCCCTTCCATTCACCTGCGCCCAGCCGGTCAGGCCCGGCATTACATCATTGGCTCCATACTTGTCCCGCTCCGCGACCAGATCATCCTGATTCCAAAGAGCAGGTCGCGGGCCTATGATGCTCATATCACCCTTCAGGATGTTGATAATCTGTGGCAATTCATCCAGGGAAGTTTTCCGCAGGAAATGCCCAACTTTGGTTATGTACTGATCCGGATTTGCCAGCATATGGGTCGGCATGTCCTTCGGTGTATCCGTCCGCATAGTGCGGAACTTTAGGATATTAAAATAAGACTTATGGAGTCCGACCCGCTTCTGTTTAAACAGGACAGGGCCGGGGGAATCCAGCTTTATCGCCAAGCTGATTCCCAAAAGAAACGGACTTAACAGAACCAGTCCCACTCCAGATAAGATAATGTCCAATAAACGTTTGATCTTTTGGTACATCTGCTTCCGCTCCGATACAGTTTATTTGATGAAATAACCAATATAAAAGGAACCCTTTTTCGTCTCTATTGCTATAACAATTACACATTACATCTGCGGACGGTACGTCGGAACCAACTCCTTCACCATATCCCTAATCTTCGCATTTTCATCATGGTTTGCGACTTCATAAAGCTCATTCAGACGCTCCCGCAGCCATTCCATGTCGAACTTGATCGGCTTCCCGATATGGATCAGCTGGTTCGGCGTCTCCTGCAGCCCTTCCTCTCCCATCAACAGCTCCTCATACAGCTTCTCTCCGGGCCGCAGTCCCGTGAATTCGATCGGGATGTCCACATACGGCTCATACCCCGAAAGCCTTATCAGGTTCTCCGCCAGGTCCAATATCTTCACCGGCTTCCCCATGTCCAGCACGAAGATCTCTCCGCCCTTCGCATACGCTCCCGCCTGCAAAACAAGCGAAACCGCCTCCGGGATCGTCATGAAATACCGTATGATATCCGGGTGCGTCACCGTCACCGGCCCGCCCTCCTCGATCTGCTTCTTGAACAGCGGGATCACCGAACCGTTGCTCCCCAGCACGTTTCCGAACCGCACCGCCACAAAGTCCGTCTCCGACCTCGCATCCATCATCTGGATTACCATTTCACAAAGCCTCTTGCTGGCTCCCATGATGTTGGTCGGGTTCACCGCCTTGTCCGTACTGATCAGCACGAACCTCTTCGCCCCATATTTGTCCGCCGCCTTCGCTGTCTTGTAGGTGCCGAACACGTTGTTCTTGATGGCCTCGCACGGGCTGTCCTCCATCAGCGGTACATGCTTGTGCGCCGCTGCGTGATATACGATATCCGGCCGGTAAGTGGAGAACACGCTCTCCATCCTATGCGTATTCCTCACTGACCCGATCAGCACCACCAAGTCAAGCTCCGGGTGACTCTTTTTAAGCTCCTGCTGGATGTCGTAGGCGTTATTCTCATATACATCGAAAATGATAAGGCACTTTGGGTTATGTCCTGCAATCTGCCTGCACAGCTCGCTCCCAATGGAACCTCCGCCCCCGGTCACCAGGATCGTTTTCCCGCTAACGTAACCGATAATCTCATCCAGATTTACACGAATCGGCTCCCGGCCCAGCAGATCCTCGATCTGCACTTCCCTCAGCTTCGAAACACTGACTTCACCGTTTATGAGCTGGTAAATTCCCGGCAGGATTTTCACCTTGCATCCTGTCTTCTGACAGATACCAATGATGTCTTTCCTAACCTGGGCCGGGACGGCCGGCATGGCGATGTAGATCTCGTCCACCCGGTACTTCTCTGCCAACTTCGGGATATCATTTCGGCTTCCTTCAATAGGCACTCCGTTTAATATTTTTCCGATCTTATTCTTATCGTCGTCCACAAAGCAGACAACCGTATCATTCACAAATGAACTGGTATGTATTTCTTTCAGTATCACGCTGCCAGAAGTACCGGCACCGACGATCATGATCCGTTTCCCGTTTCTTCCGCGCCTTCCTTGGCTGAACAGCGATAACCAAATCCGGTACGACAGGCGCACCGCCAACACCAAGCCGCATAAGACGGCGAAGGAGATCAGGTAGTAGCTTCTGGGAACCGAGAACTGCAGAATCATCATTCCGCCAGTCTGCAAAAGTGCTGCGATGCCGCAGGTAGCAACAATATTCAATGCCTCCCTCACTCCCGCCGCACTCCATACAATGTCGTACATCTTCCGGAACAAAAAAACAGCCAGCGTACCGGTGATGTACATCGGCAGGTACTGTATGATTACAGCCTTGTAATCCGGCGGCACCGCCGCCCAGCTCAGATCAAAACGGACGATCAGACCCATAAATGCGGACAGGCATATAATTCCCATATCAACAATCAGGAGTCCCGCAAGTTGTATCCACTTATTCTTAGGTATATGTTTGCTGATAAAGCTGCTATCTTTCATGTAATGCATCCTTATTATTTTGATTCATCTATACGAATATTTAATAATCGCCGGGTTCACTTTACTCCCATCAAATCGCCACATTGATCTTCCGATTCTTCTGTTCTTCCCTCAGTTTCGGTTTTCCCGCCATCTCTCCCCGCGGTAACATTGTCACTGTCTCGCACACTCGGTAATTATTCTTTCCTGTCTCATCTTTCCTGACCTCCAAGATTGTACAATGATCTGCTTTCGGCGGGGCGGTCACTGTCTCGATCCCCTCATAAAAAGTCTGCGCATTCACGTCCACATCCAGCAAGATTCCCAGAGGGATCACCGTATCCTCTCCCCACAACATCTTATGTGTCTTCGCAAACCGGCTGGAGAAACGGATCTTCTCAATGCCGTCCAGCAGGTACTCCAGCGGCCCATAAACACGGTAATAAACACTTTCTGCGGACTCCCGCAGAATGTAAGAGGCTCGCACCACATGGTCTTTTCCAGAAATGGCCTCCAGAAACTTCGCGTCCTGCTCCATCAGCGGGAACATGGACAGATACCCGGTCGCAATCAGCCGGTTGATGGCCGGAATCTTCTCCATGCGTCGGAACAGCGACTC
>CANPZE010000087.1 GCA_947589315.1 uncultured Lachnospiraceae bacterium
TTCTGACTTTCCCCAGAGATGCCGCCGCTTTTGACAGTACAGCCTTTCAGTCGTTTATCCAATGTATCATCGGGACGGAGGATCCTCTTAAGATGTGGGACCGCAGTATAGATGCACTGCGTTCGCAGGGCCTTAATGAATATATTTGTTCCCAGAACCAACGGTACCTAAGTCATGTATTAAACATGAGACACAGCTGACGGATAGGAAATATCGAAAAATATCCATATGTTCTTATAGTTATATCCATATTTTTTCTTTTTCTTTTCAAGTATAATCCTTAAGGAACTGTTAAGAATCAACTTTACATATGACGCAGGTTAAATTTTCCTGTATAACGCGAAGAAATGAGGCGTACCGGGGTACGCCGAATGATAACAACGCAGTACAGAGAGATTTAGACAAGTCATATGTAAAGATTTATTCTTTAACAGGTTTTAAGCAGGTATGCCGGGTTGAAACAGCCTGCACATTAAAAATATTGAGAAAGGAAACAGTTTATGGAATCAACCGTTATTAGCTGGGATAATGTTATGCGCGAACCGCCGGGATGGTTCGCAGATGCGAAATTTGGTCTGTTTTTTCACTGGGGGCCTTACAGTGTTCCTGCCTACAAGGATGAATGGTACTCGCGCAATATGTACTCTAGGGGGACGTCACATAATCTTTATCATGAAAAAACATACGGAAATCTGAAAGAATTCGGTTATAAGGATTTTTACCCGCTGATGACCGGAAGAAAATTTGATCCGGATTTCTGGGCGGATCTGGTTGTACGTTCCGGTGCGAAATACGCTGGACCCGTATCCGAACATGCAGATAATTTTTCACTCTGGGACAGCAGGGTAAATCCGGTAAACAGCGTCAACTATGGTCCGCACAGGGATGTGGTCGGAGAATGTTTCCGGGCGCTGAGAAAACGGGGAATCAAAACGTTTTCTTCTTTTCACCATCAGTGGCTGTGGGGCTGGTTTATGTCCACGGATCCCGATGCGGACGTATATGATCCAGAAAATGAGAAGTATTATGGTACTGCTCTTCCTTTGGAAACGAACCGATTCAGGCCTTATCGATGGCCGGATGAAGCGTTCTGCCGTACCTGGCGTGAAAAAGTGGAGGAGGTGGTTGATAAATATTCTCCCGATGTACTATATTTTGACAGCAGGAGCTTTTTGATCCGGGAGCAGGATCGCTGCCGAATGGCGGAGCATTATTACAGTCATTGCCGTGGCGGGCAGGGTGTGATCACGTACAAGCAGGAAGATTTTCCGGCAGGAATTGGAGTTCCGGATCTGGAAAGGGGAAGCTTTTCCGATGCAAAGCCCTTTGTATGGCAGTGTGATGATCGTCTGGAGGATAATATTACTTGGTGTATGGTACAGAACCCCAGATACAGAGGTGCGGCCGAGGTGATTCATCAGCTTTGCGACATCGTATCGAAGAATGGAAACCTTCTTCTGAATGTAGGCCCATATGCGGATGGCTCCTTTCATCCGGATGCTGTTCGTAAGCTGTATGATATCGGCGGCTGGTTGAAAATAAACGGCGAAGCCATTTATGGAAGTCGGCCTTATAAAGTGGCGATGGAAGGCCCTGGCTGGGTAGAGAACGTGAACTATGATGTGTCCAGGATACAGGAACAGATCGCTGCAGGGGAAGAAGCCGCGGTGGAGCGGCAGTTCTTTACCGTCAGGGATTTCCGGTTTACAACTCGGGGTGTTTTTTTGTACGCCATAGCCATGGGCTGGCCGGAAGACGGAGAATGGAGGATCCGGACGCTACGTTCCGGAACAGAGCTGATAAGACAGGCTGCTCTTCTGGGGTATCCGAGGAAACTGCCATTTACTCAGACCGAGGAAGCCCTTATCGTATCAGCGCCTCAGAATCCCCCCTGTAAATACGCATATGTATTAAAACTGAGCCTGGGTAACGTGCAAAATATGGACGATATTCACGAGTTATCTGAGGAGGCATTGAAAATTTATGAATAAAGAAACGCATATACTATTTACAGGAGACAGTATCACAGACGGAAATCGCTGTAAAGATCCGGACAGAGCGTGGGATTTAAATCATCAGATCGGCCACAGCTTTGTTTATGTAATTAACGCCTTACTGGGAAGTTTTTATCCGGAGAGGTGCTTTCGTTTTACGAATCGGGGCATCTCAGGAAATAAAATTATAGATGTATATTCCCGCCTGGATATGGATCTGATCCGCCTGCAGCCGGAAATCGTAAGTTTTCTCGTAGGGATAAACGATGGACCGGGCCGGAGCAACGATTTCCGTGCCTCCAGTCCTCAAAAATTTTCCCGTCTGTATCGGATGATGCTTGATGAAATACTGGAGAGGCTTCCGGAAGTTCGCCTGGTCATCTGCGAGCCCTTTGTGCTGGATAATCCCAGATTAGAGCCGGAATTTTCCCTCTGGGATAAGAGCATCCGCAGCTTTCAGGAAGAGTGCCGCAAGCTGGCTGAAGATTATCATGCAGTGTTCGTTGCCATTCAGGATGAGTTTGACAGGGCCTGCCAGCTTCGGGAATCATCCTACTGGTCATGGGATGGCATTCATCCCACGGAAAATGGTCATGGACTGATTGCCCGCAGGTGGCTGAGTTGCGTGGCGGATCTTCTGGAGATATCCGGGAAGCTTTCTTTAGAATAGCAATATTGCCGGAGAGTATCCGGAGAGAGGAAAGGATCAGAGAATGATGTATGGAATTACATTGATATCAGCGCCTTCGGACTGGGAGATTCTTCAGCAGAAGGGAGGAAAAGCCAGAGTGCCGCTGAGAGGAAGCTTTCAGATGTTTCCGGCGGCGATGGATGTGGGAGTGGAGCGCGCTGTTCCGTTGGTCAGAGTAATGAGGGAAGACGATAACATGACAGTGCTGCCCTGGACAGCAGCAGAGCATTATTCCTGCGGTGAGAACTTTCAGGGAACCTTTGAAACGGAGATCGAGATTCCGGCAGGAGGACCTTACCGTATTGAAACCAGCTTGGAAACCAAAAGTACACTGCCCGATCTAACCTGGCTTTATCGGGGGGACTGTGTGCTTCATCTGGGAGTGGGAAATCTGTTTATTATTGCGGGGCAGTCCAATTCTTCAGGCTACGGACGGGATTTTTGTATGGATCCGCCGAGTATGGACGTTCACCTTTTTCGGAACAGAAATCTTTGGGACATTGCCAGTCATCCGATGAATGAAAGTACCTTCGCGGGTTCTCCTCCCAATGAGGAGATGGGAGTGCCGGGAGTTTCGCCTTATTTGTCTTTCGGGAAAACATACGCGCGGCTTACCGGGATGCCGGTGGGACTGATCCAGACCTCGCTGGGAGGTTCGCCTATGGAACGCTGGAAGCCCGGAAATGGAGATCTGTATCGGAACATGCTGGATAAGATTCGGCGGACTGGCGGAAAATATGCGGGCATTCTCTGGTATCAGGGCTGTTCGGATACCAGTCCGGGAGCAGCGGAACACTATCTGGATGCCTTTCGGGAATATGCGGAGTCGGTTCGAAAAGAACTGGGATATGAGATTCCCATATTCACCATGCAGCTGAATCGCCAGATTAACGGAGTGAATGATGAATGCTGGGGAATGGTCCGGGAGGCTCAAAGAAGAGCAGCGAAGGAAATACCCGGAGTATTCATTCTGACTACTACGAACCTAAGCCTTTGCGATGGGATTCATAATACCGCTCAGGCCAATGTGGCTCTTGGGGAAAAACTGGCGAAACAGTGTGCATGGATTCTTGATGGACAGGAGGAGTATCAGCCTCCCGAACTGGTACATACGGAAAAAGCTTCAGAGAAGGAACGGGAGGAATTTCAGCTGGAAGGAAGCGGAATCTGGCTGAAGCTCACCTGCGCTCACGTAAAAAACTGTTTTCTGGTCTATTCCGGTATGGGAAAGGACAGCGGGTTTATCCTTACGGACAGAGAGGGAGAGGTGGAAATACTCCATATCCGTGGAAATCGGGAAAATAAGAACTGCCTCTATTTGGAGCTTGCCCGTGAGGTGAAAGAGGACGCGGAACTTTCCTTTGCGTGGCAGGCGGATCCGGTGAAGCTTCCCCCTGTGGATGAGGTCACGTATCTGCCGCTTTTGTCCTTTTACAGAAGACCATTAGAATTGTGTTCTATTTCTGAGAAAATTTAGAATAAAGGGAGATTAAAGTTCATGAAGGGACAGAAAATACCTGAAATATATTTTGGCGGAGACTATAATCCGGATCAGTGGGATGAAGCCACGATTCGAAAGGATATGGAGTATTTTAAGCTTTGCCATATTAATTTTGTGACACTTCCCGTATTTTCTTGGGCAAAGCTGGAACCGGAAGAAGGGGTTTATGATTTTTTCTGGCTTGATAAAATTCTGGAAATCCTGTGGGAGAACAGAATTTATGTTTGTCTGGCTACGTCCACGGCGGCTCAGCCGGAATGGATGAGTAAAAAATATCCGGAGATTCTGCCGGTAGACAGAAACGGTATGAAGCGCAGTCATGGAATGCGTAATTTTTATTGCGTGAATAGTGAAAAATACCGGGAAAGAGCCGCCGCGCTTGCCGGACAGATGGCCATGCGCTATAAAGATTATCCTGGGCTGGCGGCATGGCATGTGGCGAATGAATACAGTACCTTTTGTCATTGCGGGAACTGTGAAAAAAAATTCCGCTTGTGGCTGAAAAAGAAATATGGCTCCACAGAAGAACTGAACAGGAGATGGAATACCGCGTTTTGGGGAAGAACGGTCTACGATTTTGATACGATCATGCTTCCGACGGAGCGCAATGACGACGACCGTTTTTTTCCGGCAAAGCAGCTGGATTATCAGCGTTTTGTTACAGATACCACAGAAGAGTGTTTTCTGAATGAAGCGCAGGTACTGCGGAGCATTACTCCGGATATTCCTGTATTCAGCAATATTTCCGGTTTTATCAAAAATCTGAACCAGTTTCAGCTTACAAGACATATGGATATCGTGGGCTGGGATAATTATCCGTCTCCGAAGGATGATCCTGCCATTCCGGCATTAAAACATGATATTATGCGGGGATTGAAGGAAGGCGCTTCTTATATGGTGGCGGAACAGTCCCCTAATCAGCAGAACTGGCAGCCTTACAATAAACTGAAACGTCCTGGAGAGATCAGGCTTCTGGCTTATCAGGGGATTGCTCACGGAGCAGACAGCTCCCTTTATTTTCAGATGCGTCAGTCTATAGGAGGGCAGGAGAAATTTCACGGAGCGGTGATTTCGCATTCGGGTTCCAATGATACCAGAATATTTCGGGAATTTGAACGGTTAGGGTCGGAACTGCACGGCCTTGGAAATCAGATTTTGGATGCCAGGACAAAAGCGGATGTGGGTATTCTGTTTGATTGGGATAACTGGTGGGCGCTGGAGCTTTGCAGCGGTCCGACCAGGGATATGGATTATTTGAGACAGGTGGTACATTATTATCGGCCATTTTACAGGCAGAATATCGCGGTGGATATCGTGAAGTTCTCATCAGCGCTGGATTCTTATCAGATCATCGTCGCGCCTCTGGCCTATATGATGAAAGATGGTTTTGCCCAAAGACTTACGGAGTTTGTAAAAAATGGCGGTACGCTGGTGGGAACCTACATGACCGGTCTGGCAGATGAGACGGATCGCTGCCGATTCGGCGCTTATCCGGGACCTTTAAGGGAAGTGTTCGGTCTTTGGATAGAGGAGACGGATGCCCTTTATCCGGAAGAAAGTAACCAGATCATCATGAAAACGGAAGATGGAAGGGAATCTTCGTACTCCTGCGGCTTTCTGTGCGATCGTATCCGTCTGGAGGGAGCAAAAGCGATGGGAACCTACGGCAGTGATTTTTATGCCGGTGAACCCTGTATCACAGTGAACTCTTTTGGAAAAGGGACGGCGTACTACCTGGGAACTCAGCCGGATTCCGCCTTTCTTCATGATTTTATATGTGAAATCTGCCGGAAGAAGGAAATTTCCCCGGTGCTTCAGGTTCCGGAAGGCGTGGAGGCTGCCAGCAGAGAAAACGAAAAAGGAAAATTTTATTTTATTCTCAATCATACTACTGAAAAAAAACAGGTAACTCTTCCGGAAGGCGACTGGGAAATTCTGGTGGGAAAGCTGGGGGATGAGAGAAAAGTCATTCTTACTGCCAGAGATGCGGCAGTTTTAAAGAAGCGAAGAAAGTAAGGTACGTGAATTTGCATTGTTTGACGAAGCGCAGAAGATCTATTGAGACTGTGGGAGCTGAATCATTTGCGCATTTTACTCAGCATTCCGATAAACTCGCCTGAAAAGCTCAGAATGCTGCCTTTAAAACGGGTTTATCGGAACGTTTGAAGATTGGAAGCTTTTATATCTGTATCCGTACAGCGCCGTTGGCCCCTGCCTTCGGCGTAATCGCTTTCTTTTTCCAGTTTCCCCAGGCAATATGAGGATAATTATAGTCCTGCAGGAGGTGAACAGACACGGTCTGGGAAATTTCAGGCGAAAGCTCATAGAACTCTTCCAGGACAATGTAGCTGCCGCAGGAATCCTCCGCATGTTTCCCCAGAACCTCAATTTCCAGCGTATGTTCGCCGGGGTTCAGTCCTGTGGCTGAGAAGACCGGATAATGATATTTCTTATCAAAGCCCGCCGCAGAACCGGGAAAATCAACACCGTCAATCCGTTGGTTGATAATCCGGGGGCAGCCGCCGTCGATGACAACCTGAGCTAATCCATAGTTTACATCCCGGGGTGCGTACCATACAATGCCGGTTCCATGGAAAGTGATCCGCGCTTTCGCGCCTGGCTGACTGCTCCACATTTCCTGTCCGCCGGACTCGTAGTTGCTGTCTGTCATTGGCCACCAGGTACCGATGTACCGGATGCGGTCGTCTGTACAGGAAATAACGCGGTCAGGCGGATATTCGGCTCTTGCCCGCAGATGCATCGGTTTTGCGTCGCCAGGGAGAAACCGGAGCTGCGCGGACCGGAAAGAAGAGGAATAAACGCTTCCGAGGAAAAGATCGGCCTTCAGGCTGCAGAAATCATTGGTTCCATCGATACCTGGATCATATTTTCCGTTGAGGATATCGTGCCGCGCATCATCCTTCCAGGAGTTGGCCGGAGCGCAGCCAAAGGCGCTCTGTTCCGATTCTTTTTTTGCAGTTCCACGGCTGCGTCCAATGGAATCACAGGGATAGATACTGTATGCGCCCCTGCG
>CANPZE010000088.1 GCA_947589315.1 uncultured Lachnospiraceae bacterium
CCAGATGCCGGATCCGTGCCGGGAAGAGATTGCAGCAGCTGTACCAGGAGGTGAAAAAGGCAGGCTGCCGCACAGAGGAAGATTCCTTTGCCCTGGTCAGGGAACTGTTTCATGGGGAGGCCCGGGAACAGGAGGAGCGGATTGAAAGAACGGGGCGGCAGCTGGAGAATGCCTTTTCCTTTATGGAGGAGGCCTTTGGAGAAAGCCAGGAGCTGGTGATTTTCTTAACCCAATTGACAAGAAACTATTACAGTATGCAGTTTATCAGCGCAAACGGAAGCGAAAAGTATTATCAGTATAATAAAAGTCTGCTGATGGGAGAGGATTCCGGGAAGATCCGGGAAAGGATCCGTTATATGCTGGAGGAAGAGGGAACAGGATAAATATATCCCTTTGTACCTTGACAGTCTCTCTGGGCTTTGCTACAATGGCAGAGTGAAATGTGAAGGAAAGAACAAGTAACAGCAGAGGCAACATACTCGTCCTTTTGTCAATTGACAGAAGGGCTTTTTTCTTGGCATGAAAGGGAGGCTGTAATGACTGTATACGATGAATTGGTTGCCAGAGGGCTGATCGCCCAGGTGACAGATGAAAAGGAGATCAAGGAACTCATAAACAATGGGAAGGCTGTGTTTTATATAGGCTTTGACCCCACAGCGGACAGTCTTCATGTAGGGCATTTTATGGCGCTGTGCCTGATGAAGCGTTTGCAGATGGCGGGGAATAAGCCCATTGCCCTGATCGGAGGGGGAACAGCGATGATCGGAGATCCCTCCGGGCGGACCGATATGCGCCAAATGATGACGGCAGAGACGATTGACCATAATGTAGAGTGTTTTAAAAAGCAGATGAGCCGTTTTATTGATTTCTCGGAAGGGAAGGCTTTGCTGGTCAATAATGGAGATTGGCTGCTGGGGCTGAATTATGTGGAGCTGCTGCGGGAGGTGGGGCCCCATTTCTCGGTCAACCGTATGTTGACGGCAGAATGCTATAAGCAGCGGATGGAGCGGGGATTAAGTTTCCTGGAGTTTAACTACATGATCATGCAGAGCTATGATTTTTATGCGCTCTTCCAGAAATATGGCTGCAACATGCAGTTTGGAGGGGACGATCAGTGGAGCAATATGCTGGGCGGTACTGAACTGATCCGGCGTAAGCTGGGGAAGGACGCTTATGCGATGACGATCAATCTTCTGTTAAATTCAGAGGGGAAGAAAATGGGCAAGACTCAGTCCGGCGCTGTATGGCTGGACCCCAATAAGACCAGTCCTTTTGATTTTTATCAGTATTGGAGAAACGTAAGCGATGCCGATGTGCTCAAGTGCATCCGGATGCTGACCTTCCTGCCGTTAGAGCAGATTGATGCGATGGACGCCTGGGAGGGCAGCCAGTTGAATCAGGCGAAAGAGATCCTGGCTTTTGAGTTGACGAAAATGGTACATGGGGAAGAGGAGGCGCAGAAGGCCCAGGAAGGGGCCAGAGCCCTGTTCTCCAGCGGAAATGCAGCAGAGATGCCGGTGACCTCCCTGTCAGAAGAGGATTTCGAGGATGGGAAGATCGGCATTCTGAAGCTTTTGGTGAAGGCCGGCCTGGCTTCCTCTAACGGAGAGGCGCGCAGAAATGTGGAACAGGGAGGCGTGTCCATAGATGGAGAGAAGGTTTCCGATGGAAAGGCGCAGGTAAGCCGGGAGGATATTGGTGAAGATGGGATTGTCCTGAAACGGGGAAAGAAGAAATTCATGAAGGTGATCGTAGAATAAAAGGCGGCATTAATCATTGGTCAGGATGCGCAGCAAAGCTGCGTATACCTGATCATTTTTTTCTTCAAAACGGCGGCAGATCTGCACGGCGTCTTTTTCCTCAGGTACATTTAAGGTGACCTCCATGCTTTTGCTGCCCCGTTCAAAGAGCGTGCCGGTTACCAGATATTCCCCGGGTCTGATGCAGCTGTAGTCTGTTTTGACCGAGGTGGCTCTGGCAATGGCAATCTGATTCTCTTTCAGGTAATCGGTAATTTGCCGGCGGGTATCGCTGGGAAGCTGGCTGGCAAAGAAATCTAAGGTTTCCTGGCCCAGCGGAGCCAGGGTATAATAGGAGACACGATGGGTCTGCTCTCCCTGGATCATCTGGTCCTCCTGCAGTTCTGCCAGGGTCTGCTGGATAGACAGATAATTGGTATAACCGTGTTGTAGAATGAAGTCCGACAGGATGGCGTTAGGCATGGGCTGGCCGGCCTGCTCCAGAAAGTATAATATGATCAATTTGTAGAGCTGTAATGTATCTGGTGTCATATGGACAGGTCTCCTTTCTGCAAATGTTTTCCCCGGCGTTGGTCAGATGTTGGCCTTGACCGCATCGGCCACTGCCTGGGCTACCCTTGTATCAAAGACTTCCGGCAGGATATGGTCTTCGTTCAGATCCTGTTCAGATACCAGCTCTGCGATAGCCAGGGCGGCCGCCAGCTTCATTTCTTCCGTGATCTGGCGCGCTCTTCCCTCCAGGGCGCCTTTGAAAATCCCCGGGAAGGCGATGACATTGTTGACCTGATTGGGAAAATCAGAACGCCCGGTTCCCACGACCTTTGCCCCGGCCGCTTTAGCGGCATCCGGCATGATCTCCGGTACGGGATTGGCCATAGCGAACAGGATCGCATCCCGGTTCATTTGCCCCACCATTTCCGGGGACACGATATTGGGGGCGGATACCCCTACAAAAATGTCTGCGCCGTTTAACGCATCTGCCAGGCTTCCCTGCTGCCCGGTGAGATTGGTAGCTTCCATCATTTGTTTCTGCATCCAGTTCAGGCCGGGGGAGTCCTTAGACAGAATGCCTGATTTATCGCACATGGTGATGTGAGGGAAGCCGTAGCGCAGCAGGAGTTTGGTGATGGCGATACCTGCAGAGCCGGCTCCGTTGACTACCACGCGGCATTCTTCTTTTGATTTTTTGACCACTTTCAGGGCATTGATGATACCTGCCAGGACTACGATGGCAGTGCCGTGCTGGTCATCGTGAAATACAGGGATGTCAAGGGCTTCCTGAAGGCGTTCTTCTATCTCAAAGCAGCGGGGAGCGGAGATATCTTCCAAATTGATGCCGCCAAAAGCGGGGGCGATGTGGATGACGGTTCGGATGATCTCGTCTGTGTCCTGGGTGTCCAGGCAGATGGGGAAGGCATTTACTCCGCCAAACTCCTTAAATAAGACGGCTTTTCCTTCCATGACGGGCATGGCGGCGGCCGGGCCGATATTTCCGAGGCCCAGGACAGCGCTTCCGTCAGAGACGACAGCTATAGTATTCGATTTGATCGTATAAGTATAGGCCGCCTCTTTGTCTTTGGCAATGACCTTGCAGGGTTCTGCAACTCCCGGGGTGTAGGCGATCGCCAGATCCTCTCTGGTCTTTATCTGGCATTTGGAAGTGGCGGCCAGTTTTCCCCGCCATTGCTCATGCATTGAAAGCGCTTTTTCACGGTTGTTCATAATATCCTCCCTTTCTGCAATTCCATCATTTGCTTGCCAGAAGGTATCTTACCATAATCTGGGGGACAAGACAAGGAATTCAGGAAATGTAGGGGAAATTGCCGAAAACGGTCGATTCATGGATGACAATTGGGAGGAAGAAGGGGTTTACAGCATGGGAAAAGTTGTGTATACTGTATAGGACAGGTCTAAAAGTTAGATTTCGTTTTCTACAGTTAATTGTCTTTTCAACAGCATCGTTGTTTATCCTTGATTTACGGATTAATATAAAGGATTGCGAAAGATAAAAGTATATTTGAAAGGCAGAAGGAAAGAGCAGGGAAGGAGGAATTTATGTCTGATTTTGAAAGTATGTCCTTGGTGGAACTCCGTGTTGCCGGCAGGAAAATGGGATTGAAAAATGTCACTACCTACAAAAAGCAGGCGCTGTTGGAGAAGATACTGGAACTTCAGCAGGGACAGGAGACGGACTGGGAGCAAAAAGACAGTGGCAGGGCGGGGAAGGAACCCGCCAGGGAAAGCAGCAGGGGGAGAAAGCCGTATAGCAGAGAGGACAGGAATGTCCCGGCAAAGGAGAGCTTTGCTGAGGAACGGCAGGAGCTTCGCAGCAGGAATCGTGAGAACGGAGGGCTGCGGCGGCGGAATGAGAGAGAGCCGGAAGAGGCAATGCATTATCAGCCGGAAGCTTCTGTGGCGTCAGAGAGCAGAAATATGATGGCAGAGAGGAGAACATATCCTGCGGATAAGCGCCGGAACGGCCAGGAGATAGAGCGGAGGGATTACCGCCAGAATAACAGTTATCACCGGCCTCAGCGGCAGGATCCGGCTTATATGACCCAGGAGGAATGCGCAGAGCAGGACAGCGGGGAGACGAAGCAGGGAATCCTGGAGATCATGCAGGAAGGATTTGGATTTATCCGGTGCGATAATTATCTTCCCGGTGAAGGCGATGTCTATGTGTCACCGGCCATGATCCGCCGTTTTCGTCTGCGCACGGGGGATATTATCATAGGAAATACGAAGATCCGTACCCAGACAGAAAAGTTCAGCGCCCTGCTATATATTAAGACGGTGAATGGTTATAGCCTGGAACAGCTTGCCAGAAGGAATAAATTTGAGAACCTGACCCCGGTCTTTCCTAATGAGAGGATCCATCTGGAGGTGCAGGGCTCCGGGAATATTTCTATGCGTATGATGGATCTGCTCTCCCCTATCGGCAAAGGGCAGAGAGGGATGATCGTATCCCAGCCCAAGACGGGAAAGACAACGCTGCTCAAGCAGGTCGCTAAGTCGGTGAAGCTGAACCATCCTCATATGCATCTGATCGTCCTGCTGATCGATGAACGCCCGGAGGAGGTTACGGATATCCGGGAATCTATCATGGGGCCTAATGTAGAAGTCATTTATTCTACTTTTGATGAATTGCCGGAGAATCATAAGAGAGTATCTGAAATGGTCATAGAAAGGGCAAAGCGGCTGGTAGAGCATGGAGAGGATGTGATGATCCTGCTGGACAGTATCACCCGCCTTGCCAGGGCTTATAACCTGACAGTACAGCCCAGCGGAAGGACATTGTCCGGCGGCCTGGATCCGGCGGCGCTGCATATGCCCAAACGATTTTTTGGCGCGGCCAGGAATATGCGGGAGGGAGGAAGCCTTACGATCCTTGCGACTGCCCTGGTGGATACCGGAAGCAAGATGGATGATGTAGTATTTGAGGAGTTTAAAGGAACCGGTAATATGGAACTGGTATTGGACCGGAAGCTGTCGGAGAAGAGGCTGTTCCCGGCCATCGATCTTCCCAAATCCAGTACGCGGCGGGACGACCTGCTCCTGTCCCATGAAGAATCGGAAGCCAATTTCCTGATGCGCAAAGCCTTTAGCAGTTCCCATAGCGATGAAGCGGTGGAGAAGATCATACAGATGTTCCGGAAGACAAAGGATAATCAGGAATTGATACAAATGATAAAAAAGGTGAAAATATTATAAAAATACCTTGCAATCATAATTTTCCTATGATATACTTATGAAGTTGTGTAAAAAAGTAATCGAAAAGACATTCCAGATACCATATTTGTGGGAGAAGTCTTTTTCGTATATGGAACACGCTGTCCGGCAGGATGGCAGAATGGAGGTATTACCATGAGAGAAGGAATTCATCCGGATTATTATCAGGCAAAGGTCGTTTGCAACTGTGGCAATGAATTTGTAACAGGTTCTACGAAAGAAGAGATCCACGTAGAAATCTGTTCAAAATGCCATTCCTTTTATACAGGACAGCAAAAGGCAGTTAAGGCCCGTGGTGCGATTGATAAATTCAACCGTAAATATGGTATTCAGGCAAATTAGCGTTATATCAGGTCGGGATGCCCGGTCTTTCAGATGGTCACAGTGCCCTTATGTATATGCATAGAAGGTATTGTGACCATTTGTGCTATCATAAAACCAATGATTGTACTTACAGATAGAGGTTGTATAGAAAGGAAAGGATACCAGAATGAAGTCATCTGGAATAGGAGGCCAGGCGGTATTGGAAGGCGTGATGATGAAAAATCATTCCCAGTATGCCGTGGCTGTAAGAACGCCTGATGGGAAAATTGTCGTACAAAAGGACAGTAGCAAGAGTGTGTCGGACAGGGCCCTCTTTTTCCGGCTGCCCATTATCCGCGGGGTTGTGGCTTTTGTGGAATCTTTAATGCTGGGGCTGAAAACGCTGACTTATTCCTCCAGCCTGTATGAGGAAGAAGAGGAGAAGCAGAGCCGGGATAGAAAGCAGGCGGCCGGAGGCCGTGCGAAGGACGGGAAGAAGGAGGAGACGGAGAGGAAGGAAACGCTGCAGAACATTTTGATCGTCTGCCTTTCCATTATCCTTGCAGTGGCATTTTTTATGTTGCTTCCCTTTTTCCTGTCGGAACTGCTCCGCCCTCGGATTGCCTCGCATACAGTATTGGCGGTGATCGAGGGGGCGCTGAGGATCCTTCTGTTTGTGGGATATGTGGCGGCGATTTCTCTGATGAGTGATATTAAACGGGTGTTTATGTATCATGGGGCAGAGCATAAGACGATTAATTGCATAGAGAAGGGGCTGGACCTGAATGTGGCAAATGTAAAAAAGCAGTCCTGCTACCACAGGCGGTGCGGCACCAGCTTTTTGCTGATCGTTATGTTTATCAGTGTGATTTTTTTTGTATTTATTCATATTTCCAATATATGGCTGCGCATGGCTGTCAGGATCCTTCTGGTGCCTGTGATTGCC
>CANPZE010000089.1 GCA_947589315.1 uncultured Lachnospiraceae bacterium
GACTGCCATAACACAAATCCGACATCGAAACAACACAAATCCGACATTGACATAGCATAAATCAGACATTGCAATAGCACAAATCCGACATTTTCGCTTGCCGGGGCCGGATGTTTATGTTAAATTGTTTCTATATTCATTTTCGTTCGGAGGAGGGGCGGGCAGAATGGTATTGGAGAGCTGTGAACGGTGCCTCGTATACGGGGAGGACGGCAGGATCCTCTCAAGGGGCAGGGTGAGCATTGTCGGGGAATATATTTTTCTGTATTTTGAAGGGATCGACAATTTCCGGGATGCGCGGTGCAGACATTCCGTGGACTTCTTCGACAGCGAGGGGCATGTCACCAGAGGATACTGCGAACTGCTGATCAAGGAAAACCACCATTATCCGGAGATGCTGGAGCCCTGGATGGCCAGGTGCCGGGTGCTGCGCGTCGGCCCGGGCGTGCGCCGGCAGAAGGACGTGCGCGCCAGGGTGGATCTGGATATGGCGTTCGTTTCGCTGGATCACGGCCCGTTTGTCGGCACGGTCCGCAACATCAGCGCCGGCGGCATTTATATGACCACGAAGCAGAAGCTGGATAAACAGGATGTGATCCTGTTCAATCATACCTTTTCCGCGGCCAGACGCCAGATGAAGGCGGAGGCGGTCTGGGCTAAACCCCTGTCCGGCGACACGTTCGGGTATGGCTGTCAGTTTCTGGACCTGACGCCGGAGGCGGAGCGGGATATCCGCCATTTTGTGAACCGGCGGCTGATGTTTGAGGGCGATCAGGGGGATTTGCGTTGACGCGGACGGATGGTGACAGCGATCATCTGAGAAATGGAGGGAGATAACCCGTTTTCATTGTCGGTTTGACTGTTGTATCGATAAAGGCTGGAAACTCTGAAAAGAGAGCTTCCAGCCTTTTCGATTCGTTTGACAGTATTTCTGCGTATGCTGTGACAGGTATCACCAAAGTGGTCCTGCCCGAAGCATGACCGGCCGATCGTATGCCGCGCCGGATACGCGGATCAAACAATCTGGTCGAAATGATACCGGTATTCCGAAGGAGATACGCCCGTCAGCCGTTTAAACGTAACGGAAAAATGTTTATAATCGAAGAAACCGCTCTGATGTGCAATCTCTTCCAGAGAAAAATACCCGGTCTCGATCAGTGCGATCGCATGATCGATGCGCATACGGAGAACATATTGTTTGGGAGAAATGTGATATATCTGCTGGAAAAGACGCCGAAAATATACTTCACTGACATTGGACTGTAATGCGGCGTCCCGGATCAGTAAATCGGGCTGATTGTAATTCTCATTCAGGTATCGGCAGGCCGCAATGATGCGCGGATCCTTTTCCTGTTCCGTTTTATTTTCTTCGTATATTGCGGTAAAAATGCAGTATAGGATCGCGGCCGTTTCATACTTATATGCTGTCCCGTTTCCTTTCCAGCAGTCAAGCGCACGGCGGAACAGTACGGCATATTTTTGGGGGTTCTTCGGATAGAAACATTCGATTTGAGCACTTCGATAATCCAAAGCGTTAAAATGGATTACGATCAGACGATCTTTGTTTGATTCGCGTATATAATTTACATGTGAAGGAAAAAAACAGACCGCATTGTCCCGCAGTGTAAGGGATTGCTTGTTGGTCCGAATCCGTGTGTTGGCATTGTAACGAAAAGAGAGCGCATCAAAATTACGCCCGGAATTGGACAGGTTTACATTTTCCTGATCGAGTTCCAAAACATCTAAAATGCGAAAAGCAATAGAATCCTGTTCGAAAATCAATAGAACCCCTCCCCCTTTTGCAAATCCGATAAAGATAAATCCCCCTATCTCAATTCTAAGCATTTTGTTTCGTTTTGTCAACCAACAAGGTCATTTTTTGAGTGTATTTCATCCATGTGTTATGGCATAATAACTACACGATTTAAGTTGTTATATTTGGCGCACAGTCAATATCACCATGATTAGCCGCCTGGCATCATAAAATATCGTTGAATATTATAGATGAGAAGGAGATGCTTTTATGGAAAGGCCCAGGAGTGCCCTGAAGTATTTTGAAGAAAACAGGGATTTTATGGATACCGTTGTCAGAGCTGAAATCGAAAAAAACAGAAAGGGAAACGCATCGATCAGCCTGACAGACGATCAGGGAAGGCCGGTGGCCGGAGCGAGGATCCGGGTTACACAAACAGAACATGAATTCAAGTACGGAGCGAATCTGTTCATGTTGGATGAGTTCGAGGATCCGGAAAAAAACGACATTTACAGAGAGAAATTCAAAGAGATTTTCAATCTTGCCACAATACCGTTTTACTGGAATGATCTGGAGCCGGAACAGGGGAAACCGCGGTTTTCAGAGGACAGTCCACGGGTGTACCGGCGCCCTGCGCCGGATCTGTGTGTGAGATATTGTTCGGAGAACGGGATCGAACCGAAGTGCCATTGTCTCAATTATGACAATTTTGTCCCTGCCTGGCTGCGGGATGCCGGCGTTTTCCACCATAAAAAAATGCTGGAAAAGCGGTTTCGGGAACTGGCGGATCGTTATGCGGATGTCATTCCCTCATGGGAGGTCACCAATGAAACCTTTTTTCCGCGTCAGCGTTATCAGACAAAGTTCTATCAAGAGGACGATTTTGTAGAGTGGAGTTTTCGCACTGCGGACAAATATTTCCCGAACAACCGTTTGATCATAAATGATTACTTCGTCTGGGAAGAAGCTTTTGTCGGCAATCGGAGCCCTTACTATATGCAGATAGAAAGACTGCTGCGAAACGGGGATATCCATCTGGATTCGATCGGCATGCAGTTTCACAGTTTTTTCCCTCGGGAACAGGAAGAGAAAATGAGGGAAACCCGTTATCATCCGCTTTTTCTGTATGATGTTTTAAACCAGTATGCCAAATTGGGAAAGCGGATACAGATTACGGAAATGACGATTCCCGCTTATTCCCCTGAACCGGAAGATGAGGAGGTACAGGCGGAACTGATCAGGAATCTCTATACCCTCTTCTTCAGCCATCCGGCCATGGAGGCGATCATTTATTGGAATCTTCCGGATGGGTATGCAGCCTATGCCCCGCAGGGAGATATGAGCAGTGGAGAAAACGCCTATTACGGGGGATTGCTGAATTATGACCTGAGCGAGAAAAAGGCATACGGCGTAATTCGTGATCTGTTTGGGAAGAAGTGGCGTACGGAAACCCAATGCGTGACGGATATGGATGGGACAGCGCATTTTCGAGGTTTTTACGGCGCTTATACGCTGGAGATCATGATTGGCGGGAAAACAGTTACCAGGCACATGACACTGTCCTCCGATCGGAATAATGAAAATATTCTGACAGTTTAAAAGCGGGTTCGCATCGGCAGGCATATAGCGGGAGATCCGGAACGGAGGGACCGAATGAAGGAAGGCACAGTCACAGATTTTATCTCGGAGCATGTCAATATACATTCGCATCCGTCGGAGCTAAAGATTACAGACATTCGGGTGGCAAATATCAACGGCGCCCCCAAACACTGCCCCCTGATCAAAATCTATACCAATCAGGGGCTGGTGGGTTACGGGGAGGTGCGCGATGCTTCCAGCGCGACCTATGCCCTGATGCTGAAATCCAGGCTGCTGGGGGAAAATCCATGTAATGTGGACAAACTGTTCCGCAGGATCAGGCAGTTCGGCGGACATTCCCGTCAGGGGGGCGGCGTTTCGGGCGTCGAAATTGCGTTGTGGGATCTGGCGGGCAAAGCCTGGGGCGTTCCCTTATGGCAGATGCTGGGAGGGAAATTCCGGGATAAAGTGCGTATGTACTGTGATACGGATGTGGAGGGCAAACACACCGGCACCGACATGGGTCTGGCCCTGAAAAAGAGAATGGAGCAGGGGTTCACCTTTTTAAAGATGGATGTTGGGATAGAGCTCCTGTTTGATGAACCGGGATGTCTGAACGCGCCGCTGGGACTTCTTGAGGATATGAAAAGGTATTCCATGAAAGCGATCAGCCATCAGGCAGGCTCTGTGGATCATGATATGATGCTGGGAAAAAACTATGAGATCTTCTCCATTCCGCATCATGCGACAGGAATTCATATCACGCAAAAGGGACTGGATTTTCTGGAGGACTATGTCAAACAGGTGCGGGAGGTTATCGGTTATGAAATCCCGCTGGCGATCGATCATTTTGGTCATGTCGGCATGGAAGATTGTATTCTGTTTGCAAAGCGGCTCGAAAAATATAATATCGCCTGGATCGAAGACATAGCCCCATGGCATTATACCCAGCATTACGTGAAAATTTCCAATAGCTGCCATGTGCCGATATGCACGGGCGAGGATATTTATCTGGCGGACAATTTTGAACCATTGATGGCAAGTGGGGGAGTTTCGGTAGTCCATCCTGATATCCTAACCGTAGGCGGGGCTATGGAACTGAAAAAGGTAGGAAATCTGTGCGATAAGTATGGGATTTCCATGGCCATCCATATGGCGGAAAGCCCCGTTGCCTGTATGGCCGCCATCCATGCGGCGGCGGCGGTCCAAAATGTGCTGGCGGTAGAATTTCATTCGGCGGATGTTCCCTGGTGGAGCGATCTGGTCCTGGGAATTGCGAAGCCCCTGTTCGATCACGGTTTTGTCCGCGTCCCCGATCAGCCGGGCCTTGGGATTGACGGACTAAACGAAGAGGTGATTGCGCAGCATATGCACGATAAGTATCCCGGCCAGTGGGAACCCACCGACCAATGGAATGGGGAATGGGCGAACGACAGGGAGTGGAGCTGAAGATGAACATACGATGGATTGGGCAGAGTGGGTACATCCTATCGGACGGCAATACGACCGTGTGTATTGATCCCTATTTATCGGATGCGGTAAATCGCGTGGCGGGCAGGAAGAGGCTGGTCCCTTGTGTGATTTCGCCGGAGAATGTGTGCGCTGATGCGATTATATGTACGCACAATCATCTGGATCATCTGGATTCTGACGCGATCAGTCTCATGAAAAAGGAGAGAATGACGTTTTATGCTCCTTCGGACTGCGCGCAGACCCTGCGGGACGCGGGCGTGATACGATATGTTCCGTTTGATCGGGGGACAGTTGTACAGGTGGGAGACTTTACGCTGGAAGCTGTTTTAGCCATACATACGGTCCCGGCGATCGGTGTTGTGGTCAGCCATACGGGACAGCGGTTATATTTTACGGGCGACACGCTTTATCATGAAGATCTTGCCAGGATCAAATGTGATATTTTGTTTGTCTGTATCAATGGGAAGCTGGGCAATATGGATGTGAGGGATGCGGCGAGGCTGACAGGGGAGATCGGCCCGTGCACCGCCGTGCCGAATCATTACGGGATGTTTGCAGGCAACACGGAGGATCCGGAACGGTTTGCTGTCCAACAGCGATTTTTAATGGAGATGGATCGGATATATGAGGTTAAGGATAAATGTTTGATTTAAGAGGGAAGACTGCTTTGGTCACAGGGAGTACGCAGGGGATCGGTTTCGCAGTGGCAAAGGGTTTTTCTGAGCATGGAGCGAAGGTCTTTGTGAACGGCGGATCCAGTATGGAGAAATGCCGGAATGCGGCTGGACGGATCGAGAACGCGATCCCGGTACTGGCGGATATCATAAAAGAAGAAGATAGAGATTTGTTATATAAGACAACTGGAGATGTCGATATTCTCGTGCTGAATGCATCCGTTCAATATAAATGTGAATGGGATTATATCAAGATAGAAGAAGTTGAAAGACAAATGACATGCAATGTGGAGAGTTCCTTTCTGCTCATGCAGAGATATGCCCCCTATATGAAGCGCCAGAAATGGGGAAGGATCCTTACGATCGGCAGCGTGAATCAGTATAATAATCATCCGCTTCTGACGATATATGGTGTTACCAAGGCGGCGCAGCGCAAACTGGCGGAGAGCATGGCGAAACAGCTTGCTCCTTACGGGGTTACAGTAAACAACATTGCTCCCGGAGCGATCAAAACGCCGCGCAATCATAAGGAGCTGAATGATGCCGTTTTGAAAGAGGAACTGATTGCCCGCATTCCCTGCGGTTATGTGGGCTCTCCGGAGGACATTGTTCCTGCAGCTCTCTTATTTTGTTCGGATGAAGGCGGCTATATTACGGGCGCGGATCTGACGGTCGACGGCGGAATGAGACTGTAAATATGGAAAGGGGCGACAGACAGCATGAATTTTAATGTGCGTGAAGATGTCATTGCGTTGACGCCGCAGTGGAAAGGGGAACGGTTTGAGGATGGTCGTCCCAAAGTGGAAGAAAAATACCTGAAAGCGCTGAAAAATCTTACGCTGGAAGAGGTTTGGAAGCCGATATTCGTTAAAGGTTATGAGAATCAGTTTGAGGGAAGGCTGCAGGCCGTGCACAGCGATGGAAGAAAGCTGACCCTTCCGTCCGGATCTTAACGATGTCGTCAGAGACACCGGGCGAAAGGAAGGGCGCGTCGGTACATATAACCAGTGGGTGATCGATAACCTCCAGGAGGGGGATGTGCCGGTCATCGATATGTATGACAAGATTTATAAGGGGACCTTTCTGGGCGGGAATCTGACGACGGCGCTCAGGAATAAAACGAAGAACGAAAATGGGGGCGCAGTGATCTGGGGCGGCATCCGGGATGTTGAGCAGATCAGAAAGATAGAAAAGACCCAGATTTATTTCCGGGGCATTGATCCCACCCCTATTCGGGACTTTATCATGACCGGATATA
>CANPZE010000090.1 GCA_947589315.1 uncultured Lachnospiraceae bacterium
AGCTCCTCCGACTCCCCCAACTCCTCCTTCTCCTTATGCTCCTTCACCATATCCCGTATCTGCCGGTAGTATTCCAGGGCATCGATCAGCATACACCGGACCGGCATCCCATAATCCACCTTCGTCTGTGTCTCGTCAAAAAATGAGACCGTATAGATATCATTCTCCGCCTTCATCCTCACATCGCCGGTCTTCTCGACTGCTTTCCTCCGGCCATTCACCTCCACGACAATACCGTTCCAGATCGGTACCGGCGTCAGATCCTCCGGCTTCAGCACCTGCTCGCCCCCATGGAGCAGTCCATTGACCAGATCGGCAAATATAGCCGGCCGCCCCAGCATCGTGTTCACATCCGTGTTGATCACACCCATACAGTTCCTCCCCTAAGCTAAACTTGTCCTGCCCTTTGAAATCGCACATCCTCATGGAATCCGCCGGAGAATGATCCGGATGAAAACAGATCCTTAGACAAATGAACTTTCCGTCTACCCCTTCCTCTCTGATTCCGACGAAGGGGATATCCCGAATCATAATGACAGAAACATTGTAACACCATACCGGAGAAAAACGAATGGAATATCTTATCTCATATTTGCATCAGGTTTGCATTCCAGGCTGCCGCAACCTCCTTCACAACGAATTAATCCAATCCCCAGCAATATCGCATACAGATAACCGTCATATGGTATTCCAAACTGCTCAGGATTCTCTGTCATGTTCTGCAGTTTCAAGATCCTGTCGAAAACCATAAGAACCTCCGTCATAGATATCATGATTCCATCCGGTTCCAAGATCAGGCTTGCTCCAGCTCTTCCCACTGCAGGAACAAACAGGCGATAAGTGAATTTCTTACTCCCCGCTTCATCTGTACTCCGCGTCAGATGAAAAGGATACCCCTGGAAAATCTCCAGGGCGCTCCAAAGATTCTCTTCCGTCGCCGCACGTGCAAGGTCTGCCTTTGCCTTCTTCCGTTTCCAGTACAGCAGTTCTCTTTCCGCAATCGCTGAAAGACGCTCCATCTTATAAATCTTCTTTGAATAGGGCAGATAAGAATGGACAGAGGCCCTGCTCAGATCTAATATACGCCCAATCTCCGCCACACTTCTCCCCCTCCTGTACAGATCCTGAACCTCCCGTGAAACAGCAGTAGAATATACCCCCGCCGTGATAAGGATTTTTCTCGCTTTCAGGGATGTGATACCGAACTGGGCAGCCGCTTCATTCAGCGTCATACGCTGCTGCCCTCTTCCCATTCGGTCATCATATCTCCCAAACGCTTCCGCCATCCTGGTTATCATCTCTTTCGTCAGCGCCACCGGATCATAGTCCGGATGCTTTTTAGGATGCATTTTAAACACTCCTCTTCTGAAAATGCATACGCCTACTTCAACATAAGTCCTAAAACGTAATAATCTAAATATGAATAGCACAAAGAAACCGGACTCAGGCGGCAGAATTTTCTGCAATCCTTCATCCGGCTATCCTTTTTGTTACGGTCTATTCTTATGTTTCCAGTATATCCGCAATCCTCTTACTCGCCAACCCATCCCCATACGGATTACTGGCCTCGCTCATCCTCGCATACTCGTCCGGATCCTCCAGAAGCTGTTTGAATACCTTGTAGATCGTCTCCTCATCCGTCCCAACCAACTTCAGTGTCCCCGCTGCGATCCCTTCCGGACGCTCCGTTGTATCACGCATCACCAGAACCGGCTTCCCAAGCGACGGCGCCTCCTCCTGGATCCCTCCCGAATCCGTCAGGATCATGTATGAATGCGCAAGGAAATTGTGGAAATCGAGTACATCCAACGGCTCAATGATCCGGATCCGCTCATCACCGCCAAGAATCTCATTCGCAGTCTCCCGAACCACCGGGTTCATATGGATCGGGTAAATCGCCTTTACATCCGGATGCTCATCACACACTCGCCGTATTGCCCGGAACATATGCTTCATCGGCTCACCCAGATTCTCCCTCCGGTGGGCTGTAACCATGATCAGGCGGCTGCCTTCCGCCCAGTCCAGCTGCTCATGATGGTAATCGGCGCGAACCGTGGTCTTCAGGGCATCGATCGCCGTATTCCCCGTAACATAAATAGAAGAGGGATTCTTTCCCTCTCTGATCAGGTTCTGCCGGGACAGTTCTGTCGGGGCAAAATTATATGCGGAAATGATGCTGACCGCCTGGCGGTTGAACTCCTCCGGATAGGGGGAATAGATGTTGTAAGTGCGAAGCCCGGCCTCCACATGTCCGACCGGGATCTGGAGATAGAAACAGGCGAGAGCCGTTACAAAAGTAGTCGATGTATCCCCGTGAACCAGTACTACATCCGGCCTTTCTTTCTCCAAAACTTCACGAATCCGGTTCATGATATTTGTGGTTACATCAAATAAGGTCTGCCGATCCTTCATGATGGACAGATCATAATCCGGAACGACCTTAAATGTCTCCAACACCTGATCCAGCATCTGGCGGTGCTGCCCAGTGACGCAGACTACTGTCTGAATTGTATTCCTGCTTTTAAGTTCATTGACCAGAGGGCACATTTTAATAGCCTCCGGCCGGGTACCGAAGACCAGCATGACTTTTTTCACCTTTATTTGGATCCTCCGTATATATAAATATAGACTCAGAAATTCGATTCTCGAGGATACTTTTAACAGATTCTCTTGGTATAAAATATAATTTCCCCCATCAAAAAGGGCCTTCACGATCCACTTGCAGTACTTAGTCCTGACCATGATACGACCAAAATCCAACGTGAAAAGCTTCCTTCGTTCGTCAAGTCTGGTTGAGGCATACTATTTTTTTCATCGATATCAGATCTCTTCAAACCATTGATTTTACGTGGTATTTTCAATGCCTGTCACCAACTTTTAGAGAAGATCCGACCATTCCAGGTTGTTTCTGACCCATTGTGCTGTTTGCAGAATCTTATCACGCAATTCATATCTACACTGCCAACCAGTATCAAGATATAGTTCATTCAAATTAATTTTCCCATAATCTATCTGCTGATTATCTTTAAATTCTCCGAATTTCAATTCAACTTCAGGCGCAATGGCATCCCTGATCTCTATCATCCATTCCTTAAAGGTTTTAAGCTGCCTATGGCCGACATAATACTCCTTTTTATCCATTCCCTTTTCTCCTATTGCGATTAACGCATCGGCAATATCCTGAATGTATACAAGGTCATAAAGATTATCGCCCTCAACCAGTCTTGGCGATACACCATTATTCAAACTGTTTATCACCACATTAACCAACTGCTTTGAAAAATTGTTCTCACCATAAGGCATCGGTATCAGCGCCCCCGAATACTCCAATCCAAGGTTATACGCCAACGTACGACAAATCAACCCGGCCGCCGTTTTTCCTGCAGCATAAATACAGGTATAGCGCGGTGAAAAACATTCCGACACTAAAAAATTAATGATTTCATATTGATTATATGTGTTTGCGTAAACAAATTTTTTCACTCCTAATTTATGGGCAGCCATCAGGGCATCTCCGGAGAAACCGGCATTGCTCATCTGAAGTTTATAATCGCGGATCGCTGTGGTAAACCCTCCCGCCCAGGCCAGATGATAAAACACATCTATATCCGTCTCGTCTATAAGTTCATTTAAAGTTTCATAGTCTTCAAAACTGGCAACTACGGGAATAAAATTAGGATACCCGCTAAATCTATCCAATTTTTGCTGATCGGTATCAACACCAATGACACGAACCCCTTGAGATAACAGGGTATTTGTTAATGCCGTCCCAAAAAAGCCCGCAGCCCCCGTTATGATTGCTTTATTCATATATTGTCACCTCAAATATTTAGAATAGAAAGCAGGTTCCTTAATTGAATATTCAGGCAGTTATTAAACTGAATTAAAATATTCAGTGTCTGGTAATCCGCCCAAAAATAGCCTTCGGGAAGGGGATCCGGCAAATCCGTTTTTTCTATTTCCATCAGTACATTCCTGTTCTGCTCATGATAAAACCGTCCGCCCTCTTCTGAAAACAAGCCGCTGAATATGATGCCCCTGTTCCGCTCAATATTGTGTAAAAACAATTGGTCTACAATACTCTTCTTTGTATCGGCTGTGGGCTCCAGCTGGACACTTGGCCCGATTTCAATTTTGTCAAAACAGCCGACTTCTGATTGTGTATGTATCAAAAACTTCATTATGTTATTTTCAACACAATAAATCAGCCCAAATACAGACTGTCCGGCAGCCTCAATCAAAGGCTGCTGCCATCTCCTAACCTCCCTGCCCTCTATTTCAATATCACAATAGACGACTTTGAAAGTCCCTTTTTCAGATGATATTTCCTGGTCCGTTCTGCTCCAGGATTTCAGCGAATACAAATCAACAAGATGAATTTCACTCTGATCCAGCATTTTTACTTCATTCATATATTGATATATCCTGTTGATTTCAACACCGGAATTGCCAAAGAATACGGAATTGTAAAATGATTCATGAGAAAACAACATGCGCATATGACTTAATTCCTTATAAGAAAAGTCCCTCAATGAAAAAGGAATGCAGGATATAACGGTTCTGGTATCCATATTTACAAGATTGTCATATGACATTAACTGCTTTATCTGTCCCAAAGTCATCCACTTATGGGAATCAAGTATTTCAATATCCTCGTCAACCACAATAATAATATTTCTATTCCGCTTACCCAAAAACCGCGAGGACTGTTCTGACTGGATCTGATCCACTATGATCTCATAGTCATGTTTGTTGGAAAAATATTCCAGATACGCGGGAACTTTGCCCCCATGTGCCTGCATGAAATTGCTTTTGGTCGCCTGTATGGTCGGGGATATCTGTATCTTATTTATATTTCCCGGCTCTATTTTCGCCTGCATTAAAAAATAAAGCACCCCGTCGAATTCTTTGCAGATGATTCCCAGATAACCGATTTCATTCTGGATAATAATCGGCTGCTCATGTATAATCCGGCCACCTATCGTTTGTTGTAGTCCTTTAATCTGAAAAAAAGTACCATCCTTATTTCGAATTTCTCCCCTTTTTGAACTGTAATGCCAATTTTCGCCATCGTATGCGTATGGAATCTTATTTATATGAACACTCACTGATTGGTTTTTTTCACCGATCCATGCAAGAATATCTTCTGTCGAATTGAATGGATTATCTGTTGTCGCCCATGATTCTATGATCCTTAAAAGCGACATATTTGATTTTATATTGTACATCCATTATCCTTTCTGCATTTTACCAGCGTCACAAAATCATCCATCAGTTTAGCCTGCTCCAGTATGCTATTGTAACTTCTTTCTCTCAGCACAGGATCGTTAACTGTTGCCACAAAATATTCGATAGACTTCTTAAAGGAATCGTCTGCCGGCAAAGGCCTTTCTTCAATCTCTGTATTTTTCTTGATGGAAACTGTCGGCACAAGGCCAACCGGCGCTGTCAGCACCCTTCCCGTCCTCAATGTTCCTTTGCTTCCCCATACTTCCAGTTCGCACTTGTAATCGTTATCCATGCCAAAGGCGATCTGCGCCGTTACGCCCTGCTGATTTACCATAACGGCATTGCCGAACATATCGACATCATATGGATCCAAGTAGTTAAGGTGCGCATACGCAATAGCGGCCGAATTGCCCAGGAGTCTTCTGGCATACTTTACCGTATACCCGCCTGCATCGATGAGCGCCCCTCCGCCAAGTGATTTATTATACCGGAAGTCAGACTGGGCTCTTTTGGGAAAACCAAAGGAAATCCGGTAAAGCCTTACATCGCCGATTTCACCCCTGCGGATAATATCCTCAATCGCATCTAATTGATCGTGGAATATAAACATATAGTTCTCATGCAGTGTTACGTTTTTCTTCCTGGCCAATTCAACCAAATCACAGGTATCCTGATAAAATATCGTAGCAGGTTTTTCAACCATTACCTGCTTCCCTCTCATAATCGCTTTCCTAGCCCACTTATAGTGGAGTGCAGGGGGCAGCGGGATATATACACCGTCTATGTCTTTCGAGGAAATAAGATCTTCATAGCTTTCATACTTACATCCTCCATAATTATTTATAAAAACATCCGCTTTTTCATTCTCTCTTTCAAGCATATTGTTGATTTCACTTTTTTGCGGAAGTTTTTCACCGTAACGCTCTGATATGGAATTGACCCCAATCCCCGCAAAATGAAGTCCTTCCACCTGAACCATTGCCGGCATAAACCTTCTTATTGCTATTTCAGAAGGGCATAACACTCCGATATTCATAGCCTGTCACCTCACAATTATATGAATGATTGTTAAATCATGATTTCTTTCAAATACCGAATTTCCGGGCAGAACTCCGGAACATGAATATTGCTGTCAGTTCCTTTCACCTGATGTGCAAAAACGGTACAGTATACTTTATTTGCAATTCTTTTTAGCAATCGCCCTGCTTTTCTATCTGCTGGTGTGGTAATTAATTTGCTTACAAATCTGTATTCTGGTTTTAATTGCCCGATGACTTTAAAGCAGGCGATATTATCAGATCCTATTCTCTGGCTCCAGGTTTGATTTCGTGAAGTAGAAATGCCGGAACCATACTCATACCATATAATATAATCCCGAATGAACCCAACTGCAGATTGCCTACCTGAACGGACACCTGTGCCATAATCGGCGGCCAGCCTGCGACTTAAATAGCGGCCAGCCGGGG
>CANPZE010000091.1 GCA_947589315.1 uncultured Lachnospiraceae bacterium
CCTCGGATGGCCCCTCACTACGGGTATCCCGCCCCCATCTTTGTGCATTTTGCTATGCTTTATAATTTTTCCAGTCAAAATGCTGCGGGAGATCGTCAACTGCTATCTTCGATTCTGCTTCTGTCTCTTTGAAGCGATCATTTGCATGCATCAACTTGTCTGACTTCAAACGATTGCATATGTTATGCGCCAGCTGAAGGTTTGTAATGTCCGACGGGTGGCCTCCACGTTCAAGCGGAATAATATGGTCAACTGTCGCCGCATATTTGTCCGGATATTTCAATGACTTATCCACAGGCTGACCACAGATCGCGCATACATCCTGAGTTGCCAATATGATCTTCCTGTTCTTCTCATATGCTGTCCGTGTCTGTCCTACGCGATCCAGCCTTACATGATGGTTTGCCATTGCTTATGCCTCCATGATTATATTTCACATAAGCAAACCGCCCCGCATAACTGCGGGGCGATCCTTACAAGGGGGTATGAGAGGAAACCTCGACCTCTTCTGACAGGTCCTCTATTGTTGATTATACAATGCAGTCAGTGTGAATTGTGTGAAAGTTTTAAAAAATCATCTATTTTTTTGCTGACGCTGCTTCTTTCCAAATGTACCATCTTGCTGATCTGTCTCTGTGTCATTCCATCGATATATCGTAGCCGGAAAATCCTACGTATGTCATTCCCGTCTGGAAGCTGGTTGATCCACTGCTCAACCTCTGCGCATTCACTGCGCAACCTATCTAGTAGACTCTGATACGACTCCTTCAGATCGTAGTACTTGTCCCAGTCTACACCGACGACTGATTGCGGTCTCGGATATCCTGTCCTGTAGTCGAATACGACATTATTCCCTATCACGGTGTCGCCCTCATCCAGATTCCGCAGTTTTTGCTCTACTTCCCTGATCTCCGTCTTTTTACTTCGATAATTCTCCAGCTTCTTCTTGGTCATGACACATCACCCCTCTTCTATGTAATTCCTCCCGAACAGCCTCATAAACTCTTCCCTGCTGTGCGTCTTCTCGTACTCAGCCTGACCTGCCTGCTGCACCATCCGCATGATCTGTATGTTCCTGTGTACGGCCTCCGGCCCTGTCTCATGGTGCTCCGGACACAGACTGACCTTCAGTCCCTCGGCCTCTGAGGCCGACCTGTTCGGTCCGCCGAAAATGTGATGCTCATGCAATACCCTGTGCGTCCTGTAATCGCCGTGGAGCTTCACGCACAGATAGCATGTCCCCGCCTGCTGCCGGATGATGCTCTTTTTATGCCTCTTCCGTTTCTTCTTCGCCGGAATCTTTGGATACATTACCTGCTGCCTCATCTCAACTTTCTCCTTTATGCCTTCGGCGGGTTTCTGGCGAGTTGCCGCCTCCTGGTAAATTCATTTCCCATCTACGCATCCCCCAGATAATCCTTCATCTCCATCTGTCCGTCAATATCCTCCATTTTTATACATCTGATCATGTCATTCACGAGCCCGGTCGCCGCCGCCAGCCCCATCTTGATCTTCATCCACTTTCCGATGTCTGTTCCCGCGAAGGAAATATCCGTCTGGATCGTCGTCATCTTCCGGATGATCTCTCCCCTGACCTTTTCAGCCTGCCCTTTCCATAGAGCCTTTTCTTCAGCTGCTTCGCCTTCCTCTTCATCCGCGTCAGCCTGACTTTGTTCTTCCTGTTCCTCTTTTGGCGGCTCCTGTTCCGCTTTTGGCGGCTCCTGTTCCGGTTCCGCCTCCTGAATGTCTTCCGCAGCTCCTTTCTCCGCTTCTTCCGCCTGCTGCCTCTCTTCTGTTTCCGGCTCCTGTCCTGCTGCCTCCTGCCCCGGTTCTTCACGTCCCTCTCCTGCTTCATCACGCTTCGGTATCGCTTCTTTCTCTGGCTCTTCTCCCTCCGGTTTATCCTCCTTCTGTTGCGACGTCGCAACAGCCTCCGGCTTCAGGTTTTCCTGAGCTTCCACGGTTTTTTCCTGCTCCCCGTAAAACTCAGCTGCCACACGGCCCGGAGTGCATCCGCTGTATATGACGTATACCATGTTCAGGAAGTCCGGCCAGTCCATATGCACCGGATCCGGCGACGTCATCAGCTTGTACTTCACTCCCTCATTCCACTCGTAGAAAAAGAGGAATACGATCCCCTTCTTGTGGAATGCCTGGCCTGACGGAGCCATAAGCTCCGCTGCCTGCCTGTAATCCGGATCCTCCTGCTCGAGCAGCCCCATGACCTGCTCCAGCACATCCCTCTTGTCCTTGAAGAAGTCGATCACGCACTTCTCCAGCGGCGTCCACGCCCTTTCCCCGAGGTCTTCCGCATCCAGTACCTTCTCCGGGTCTTCCGTCCCGAATTTCTTCAGCTCACGGATCGCCCGGATCGTGGTCTTCTCATTGATCAGCTCGATCTCCCTGTCCGGCAGCGTCAGCATCTCTGACAGCTTTGAGTACGAGAAATTCCTGAACTCTTCCCGGAGTTCCAGGGAATTGCCGCCCTCCGAGTATTTCTCATTGATCGCGATGAACCTGCTCACCGTGCTCTTCGTCAGGCCGTACTCATTCTGCGCGAACTCAAAGACGTCCGCCGCCCCTCCAAACATCCCGGAGTCCCTGATCTGCTTCAGCCTGTATCCTATGTACACGAAATTGTTCGCCGTCTCCTCCAGTTTCTTCCTGATGTCTTCTTTCCACTGCATCCACTGGTCCAGTGTGATCTGCGTATATTCTTCCATCCCTGTCTCCTTTCCTTATGCCGGCATCAATAACGCCTGCTGCCTGATCTCTTCCGTCCCATCCTGCGCCCCGATCAGTCCGCACCTGAGCTTTGTGACGTATGTATCCAGCCACCTGCCCACATACTTCTCATCCGGCTTCTTGTCATGGGCCCCGTACCACTGCACGATCCTCATTCCTTCCGTCTCAATCTCCACCGTGATGTACGGAATTTCCGGATTCTTTACGCTCCTCAGGAAGAGTATCGTTGTAACACCTTCATTGTGCTTCTTTAAGTAATTGTCACCACCCACACAGTGATGGAGTATCCTTCCCTCCTCAACGATCTCACCCGCGTCTCTCGCCGGCCGGATCAGAAATCCCCCTTCCTCGTAATAGAACTTTTTCCGAAGACGCCGGTAACATTTTTTGATCAGCGGGAATTTCGCCTGTACTTCCCGAATCCTCAGGTCTGCTTTCGCTTTGTTGCGCTCCTCCACCATCTTCTGGTGAGCCTCGTTCAGATCCCTCGGCGCGAGGTATACCGTATTGCTCATGTCATACCCTAATACCTGCCGCATGTGCAGATAATCGAAGTAGGTCAGAGCCGTGGCGTTCAGCCTCGATTCTGCCCTGCTGCAGCCTGTCCCGTATTCCGCCCCGGCATACTTCGCGATGATGTTCAATATCTTCTGGACTCCCATATGCTCCAGCGCTTCAGTCCATCCGTTCATCATGCCCACATCGATCTCGGCCAGGCACTCGATCTGTTGATCGCTCCACCGCTGTCCCGTCTGTTTTTCGGTCCGCATGACCCGCAGCAGCCGTTTCTCCCCGTGATGCCGGATGAGCTGTCTGATGTGCTCTTTCCGGATTCCCAGAAAGGTGTCCAACCGGTCTGCATTTTTATCCGTCCCCATGTCATACCCATATCTCACCATTTCCTCCACCACCTTTGTCAGTCCCAGCTTTACCAGCATCTCGACCTGCGGCGTATCCATGTATCTCTCGGCATATTTTATCGGATCAATATATCCATCCACGGCCGACTCGTATTCCCGCATTGCACTGTACTGCAGGAATGTCCCCCGCATGTTCTCATAGGTTTCCCGCATGATCTTCGCTTCCCTGATCTGTATATTCGCCAGTCCGTATAGGTTGCAGTCGTCCCAGAAGTCCTCCCCTTTGTAATGATTGTTTTTATGGTAGTCGATCTGCACATCCTTCCCTTCTTCAAAATAAGCTCTGGCGATCTCTGTTCCGCTGACTACTTCCCTCGCATTCTCCATCACCAGCCCCTCGTCCTCGCGGGCAAACCCTACCTGATGCTTTTTTGTGACTTCGATGTACCGGAAGACCATTCCCCGCCCCCTGTACTTCTGCCCGAGAAAGAGGAATGCCGTCTCTCTGCAGGTGCCCTTCACTTTGCCCTGCGGCTTCCATTCTCCCCTTGCCCCGCACAGCGGGCAGGTTCCGTATCCGCCTTCCTTCGGTTTTTCGATCACTTTCTCAAACTGGCTCTCGTAGCTTGTCCCTGGCTTCCACCGCCAGTCTTCCGTCCCGCCGCACTTCGAGCAGGCCACCCTGGCCCTTACTCCGTGCTTTTTGTAGAAGAGGTAATGCTGTTCATGGAATATCTCCTGGTCAGCGTATTCCAGCACCCGCGCCTCCGGCAGCTCCGGCGTATTCTCCATCCGATCCTCAAGGGCCTGCTGCCGGCGCTCATATCTCCTATTCTCCCGCTGCCGGCGCTCCTGTATGGCGATCGTGTTCATCCTCCGGTTTACATATTCCCACCATGTCCACTTTCCCCATGTTGGCGTTCCCACGCCCGGGAATCTCTTGATCCGCTGAAGGTCCTCATCCGATCTCAGTACGTTCTCCTTTTCCCGGTTATGATAGTCCACGCAGTGATCCCAGGTCAGTCCTGTATAATATCCTTCCGATATCAGCCTCCTGGACCATCTTCCTTCTTCCGGGAAATATGTCCCGAAGTCCTTCTTTGTCAGCACGATCCGGACCACCGGCACAGCCAGATCCTCCTTCCTGTTCCGGTACACTTCCAGGAAAAGGTGCTTCTCGTGCCCGATGATCTTAACGGCCGTCGCCCCTATGTACTTTGCTCCTTTTTTCCTGCTCACGCTCCGGAGGCCGATGTACGGGATTTTCTCTATCGCTTTCTTTTTCATCCCTTACCCTCCAGATAATAATCCGTGATAATCTTCTTCGCTGTCGCCATGCCCGGGATCCCCAGTGTACACCTCCCGGCAGATACGCCTGCTGCCTTCATGATCTTCTGGTCAACCGGGTGCTGATGCTTAAAACTCCATTTCAGCAAGGCCGCGATGCATCCGTTCAGGCTCCTTCCTTTTCTCCGGACAGCCTTCGCCACCTCCGGCTTCTCGAAGCACTGCGCCTTGATATATTCCACCCAGTCCTCCATGATCTCCGCGCAGTCCACGTTCTTTGCCTCAACCTCGATCTTCCCGATAGCCGCCGTCATATCGTCACACAGGTAAAGGATATCTCCCTCCACGAACGCAGCCAGCACATCCTCATCGATGCCGTTCTCCTTCGCCAGCACCTTCAGGTTTTCCATGTCTCCTTCTCTTCTCAGATTTACCGCGGTCTCGTTTATCCCTGCCGCGCTGTCAAATTCTCCGAATATGTTATACATTGTCTTTTCTCCCTTTTATTCTTCTTCCGGCATCCGGAACGGTTTCATCCCGTAATATCTCCGAATCCGGTTTACTGCTAACGTCCACTCCCTACAGAAACCGGGCCTCATTTTGTACGACCCATCTTGAATGGTGGCAGACGGCAGCCCGTACATCTGCCTCCGGTACTTGCACACCGTTGCCCCGGCAAGCCCTGTCGCGTCGCATATTTCCCTTGTGCTCCTGCCTGCTGCGATCATATTGCAGGCCTTCTCCTTCATGCTGCTTATATGTGCCGGCATCTCTCTTCTCCTTTCCCTGTCAAAATCCGCTCCGCCTCAGGAAATACTGAAGCCCGCGCTGTTTTTGCCCCGCTCCTGCCTGCTGCCACCCTGAAATCCTTCCGGGCTCAGGAAATACCTGAGGCCGCAGCCTTTCCGGCCGGCCTGGTCTTCTGCTTCTCCCTTGCCATCTCGCTCAGCATCCATGCGTAGTACGAATGCATCCCTTCCTCGGTCGTGTAGATATGACCCTTCAGGAGCCCGTAAAGACGGCTCCACTCAGCCCAGCTCTTCACAAGGTCTCCTTTCTTTGTCCGGTACCCGTTCGCCGCCCAGTTCGACAGGTTCTTGTAGATCATCCCGAGCACGTAGTCGTTCTGCGTGTGGATGTACACCTCGCATGTCTGGTTCAGGCGTTTCACGGCCCGCGCGATCGCCTTCAGTATCACCGCGTGGTATGTGCCTATGTCCTCATAGAATTCCTGGACCGTCCGGCTCCGCCCCTTTGAGTCCCTGCACTCGAGGACATACCCGGCCATCCTCGCTGCACAGCCCGGAGCCGTATTGTCTGACTCCGCATATATGTTTACCTTGTACAAATCAACACCTCCTGTTGATCCGCACCAGTGTGTAGTACCGGTACGGATGCCCTGTCACCGGGTTTACGCCGCTCCAGACGGATCCCTTCTCGAGATAATATCCCTTCGGCACCCGGATCTCCTCTGAGAAGGTCCGGCGCCGCATCACCTGCTTCACGATCTTCGGCTTTTTCAAATTGCGGGAGCGGGAATACCACTTCTCCCGTCCTTCCTGCTTCGCTATGTACCCGGCCAGCTTCCGGAAGCCGCCCTCCGTGTACAGGAGACCGATCTGTGGATGGCCGTGCGGCCAGTTCTTCGTGACCGCCACATCCCCGCCCTCGATCCTGGAC
>CANPZE010000092.1 GCA_947589315.1 uncultured Lachnospiraceae bacterium
ATGTGAAATTCAAGCTTATGTTTTTTGCTTTCTATATACAAAAGACAATCCAATGGGACTCTTTTCTTTCCCTCAACAAACGAAAAGTCCCGCCACAGGATTTCCTCTGCCATCTTATCATGGATCGCATCCATACATTCATCGATCTGTTTCTGCATATTCCTGCTGTCCTTCAGCAAAAAGCGGACAGCATCCACCTTGTATCCCTCCATGCAGTAATCAGCAAACGCGGTAACAAATACAATAAAGACTTCCCTGTTCTGTTCCCTGATCCGCCTTGCCGCCGCCAGACCGTCCATATCCTCCATATTGATATCCAGAAATATGACGTGGTACCTGTTTAATTCAATTCCCAGGTCCAGGATCTCTCTTCCGGAAAGAAATGTATCAATCTGATAGACCGTCCCCTTGCTTTTCATATATTCCTGAAGCATATCCTTGATCCAGCCACAGAAATAATCTTCGTCATCACAAATAGCAATCTTCAGCAAATATTACCACCACCATTCCATGTCACGGATTCATCCTATAACTATATATCGTCTGACATGCCGGCTTTCCATAACAGGCATTTTTAGATTCGTCATCATAAATCGGATTTCAGAGAATAATTGCTAAGATTAAAAGCCGATTGCTTCTCATTTTTGAAAACCAATCAGAAATGTATCAAAAGATTATTCATTTCATAGATGCGGCCACAGTTTTTCTATATATGTGCAGTTTCATATGCCGCAGAAAACTTCGCACCTTTTTTCCTAAAAGCCTAGGAATGTCAGCACTGAGGGAATCCCCTCCATGATTACGCCTGCCACAAAAGCCGTTGCTGTCATCTGTGACATGGCATATACCGCCCCGGCAAAAGACGGAATCAGAACCCTTTTACAGAAACCGGCAATCCTGTTTTGTTTTTTCTTGCTTGTGTTGTTTCTATCTGTGCTATCTTTTGGGTTTTCCCATTTTAAAAAAGCAGATCACCCAAAAGCCCCTACACCAAAACATTGGGCTAATGTAAACTGTTGTGATTGCTCTTTTTGCAATAGGAACCCCCTTTATGCCAGTGCGTGTCCCGGAAAGGACACGCCTAGTGGCATATCCTAACGCATAAAAAGTAAATTTCGCAACACCATAAATCCTTTGGGAGCATTCTTTTAATTCCATCATAAAAATAGTGCCATTCTTCTCTGAATCCATAATGCCAATATATCCTGCCGCAAGAGTGGCAAACAGATTGAGATCGCGGATGGACTGTAAGGGTATTACCCGTAAATCCTCCAGCCTAAACTGCTGCTTTTTAAATTTGAAATATTCCTCGATCCTCCAGCACATCAAATAAATCTTTGCTACTATCAGACACAGCTTTTTCTTTTCTGAGATGTCCAGATTGGTAAGCAGGAACATGGCCTGCATCCCGATGCCGTAAACTACCGTTAAAACTAAATCTGTGTCTGGGAATTCACACAGCCTTACTGGAATATACTCGATCTTACACTCAATCTGCTTCCCATGCCGATCCATAAACTCCATCCGGTAATTCCCTTTGTACTTATCTGCCACCTCCATAATATTCTGTGTTTTCCCATGGTAAATGACATTTCGCTTTTTCTTTGCACGGATGACAAATTTCTCATGATGCCTCAGAAAATATCTGTAATACTCGTTTCCATCAAAACCTGTGTCCATACCTTGGACAGAGGCTTTGATGGAAAAATGTGACGATAAGGATTTTAAACAGCACATATTTTCATGCGTTTCATTGATAACCCCTTCTTCTGCGGCGGAAAAGACTTTCTCATAAACAGACAGGGGCACCTTTTTTCTTTTGATAAAACAGCTTCCTCTACTGTGAAATATCCTTTTCTGATCTCACCGGTGCTTCGAAATTGCTTCCATCCTGAGGCTGCAGATGTTTGTGATATCCGAATTGTCTATCACAATAACGGGACCTGTTCCTCATCAACCTGTTTTTTAACCAGCCGGATATAGTCCTCCATTATGGTCTCTTTTTCTTCAAATGCAGACAGATTCCTGGACAGTCTGTCAATCGTTTTTTGAGGGAGATGGTTTCCTTTAGGGAGCGGGCAATTTCGCTCAAATATACTTTGTTCCCCTCTAAAATCCCATAGAGTATCTAGAGGACAAACTTTTTCTGCGGACGTTTCAGGTTTTTAGAAATTTTTTCGGAAAAATTTGATAAATCCCTTTTCATTTCATACCCTAATCTGTTATAATTAATCATGCAAAACACTCCTTTGTTTGGTTATTTGTCGTAATTTATTTATAACATTTAGGCTGTATTTTTGCATTTCTTATTTTACGGTATAGTTGACCCTCAGAAAAAATGGAAAAAGTCAAATAAAGCTCTATATACAATTTTTCTAAATATGTTATAATAACTTAGGGTTTTGCTCTAAATTGAGAAATAGAACACAAAATTGCTATTTTATCAATGTAACATAAGAGTAGTTTTATATAATTATACCATCTACGAAAAAAGGAGGAATTTTTAATGCAGAAAAAGCAAAATATAGATACAGAGATCTATATTGAGCAGGAATCAGTAAGCAAGATATTTCTACGCAACATAAATAATGCTGATGTATGGTATAACCTATTTTTTTCAAATGTTTTTCAGTTATTACCCATTTGGATAATGGTTCTGATTCAATTGGTGTCTAAATATAGGTTTGATATACAGAATTACATAAGCAATTTACTAGTTTTTGTTATTGTGTCATGTGTAACTGTCCTTTGCGACTTGTTCGGAAAGACTAGTTTCAAAATGGATGAGCTATCTACAACTGTTATAATATTTGTACTAATTTCACTCTCATGTGTTGCATCTGTTTTATACTGCTTAGTACTACTATATGATGTAACAGAACTAGTAATCAAAGAACACACTATACTTTATTGTTCGTTTATATTTACTTTTATTACCATCTTAATGAGTCTATGGAAGGCAGCAAGGAAGGAAAAATAAGTGTTTATAATAATATTTACAATAATTATATGCATTATAGTAGGAGCATTTTATTTGTTAATCAGCAAGGATTACATCAGTAAACAATATTGGTTAAAAGATATTACTGCTGATAACAACATAAAGCCCATAAAAATAAGAGGAAGCTATATAGATATAAAATCCACCAAAGAACATGTGCATATATACCAAGAATCTGATAATACATGGTCCTATACGCTAAACAATGATGAAAACCCATGCAAAATAAAAGATAATGAAACTATTCCTGTCGGTAATAAAAAATTTAAAATAATCGTTACTGAAAAAAGAGGAGGATTTTCTGTTTTATTACCCTTAATTATTACTCTAATAACAACTCTCGTTCTTTTCCAACAGAGCTATTCAATGATGTCCTCCAGCCAGAAAGATAAAAAAAATGAAAATATAGCAAGTACAGATACACCTTTGAAAAATAATGATGAAAACCCTACAACAAGTGAAAAACCTAACCCTACAATAAGTGAAAATTCTAAAGAAACAACAAACAATACTGATAAAAATATTCATGCCATAGTCGCAAAAAATGATAGTCTCTTTCAGAATAATATAACTATAAACTGGAAAGAATACCAAACTAATGATATCTTAAAACCCAACTTAAAGAATGGTTCAGTAGAGATGGGAATAAGTGTATCTGAGTTTCAAGGAGAAATTAATTGGAAAAAAGTAAAAAAAGCAGGGGTGAATTATGCACTAATACGAATAGGATCTAGAGGTTATGAAAAAGGAAAATTAAAAAAAGACAACCAATTTAAAAACAATATGAATAAAGCAATAGCGAATAAGATAAAAGTAGGTTGTTATTTTTATTCACAGGCTATTAATCAAAAAGAAATGGATGAAGAAATAAATTTAATATTACAAGCCACCAAAAATTATACTTTAGATTACCCTATCGGAATTTCATTGGAACGTGACAAGGCAAAGAGAACAAATAAATTATCCAATGAAGAATATACAGATTTAATAAAGTATTTCTGCATTAGGATGCAACAAAATAATGTTACCCCGATGATTATGGGGAAGGAGAAATGGTTTGACCGATTTCCAAAAGAACTCTTTGATGGTTATTTGAAATTGGTAAGTAATGAAAAGACTGCTCCTAGAAATATTAACAACTGTATTATCTGGGAGTATGATGAAAACGCAGATGGTATAGTAAATGGTATTGATTCCAAATTAGAATTATCCATAAGTGCATATGTTCATGAAATCCAAAAAAATACTCATTAAAGAACTTGAAATATAAGCGCCTTTAATACATAGGCGTCATTCCAAAAAATAAGCACCCCATCATCACAGTGTGTTTAACTTTGAAGATGAGACTGTTTCGAGTTTTGTGTAAACTCAGAAAACCGATATAAGATTTGTGAATAGTTACTGAAGGACAGAGCCGATTTTTTTGGTTCTGCTCTTACTGGTATTATACAGTGATTTTTTCGCATGTCAATTAAACCGGCATATTTTAGGTAAACGGTAAACCACAAGTACCTTGATATTTTTAAGCCGCATTTTGCGGCTTATTTATTTTCGATTTTCATACGACATCTTTCCGGCAATGCTGGTGACCATGGTAACAGTGCATCCAGAAACTCCAGATTATTATCCTCCATATGCTTCGGAATCTCGCTTAACAGATATTCATAATACTCATATGGATTCAGTCCGTTTGCTTTTGCTGTTTCCCCAATACGGTATATGACAGCGCTTGCTTTTGCTTCATCAATACTGTCGATTACCCGCCAATTGTGTTTCCTGATACAAAAGCCCCGAAAGGCTTCTCCGGTTGCATTGTTGTCCATTGGCACCTCTCCATCTTCCAAAAATACTTTGAGATATTTTTCCTAATTTGCACAATGATTCAATCCCTCTGCCGTTTTGCTTTTGGGAGATATTTCCAACGTGTCCAGCGTTTCTTTTGCCCACTCAAAGAAAGACTCAACCAGAGGTCTGATTAGCAGATTTCTTCTCTCCAGCCGTTCCTCTGCACTGAGTTTTGATAACTCATTATCCCGTTTATAAATCAGGGCAATCTGTTCCAATGCCATATAAGATACCGTCTGTTTGGCATGTGCCTTATTTTTTAACGCTTTCAGTGATTCTGAAAACTTCCTGCGGGCATGTGCCCAGCATCCTGCAAACTGAATGTTATCCTGCTCCCTGTCCAGCTTGTGGTATGCCGAATAGCCGTCACATAGCACAACACCTTTGAAATCTTTCAGGAATTTCCTTGGCTGCTCACTGTTGCGGGTCTTTTGGAATTCATACAGGATAACCGGCGTATCGGTATACATCTTCCCGGTGCAGTCTGTCATACAGCAGCCCCAGGTAATCTTCCGAACAACGGATTACCCAGTTTGCCATTGACTGCCTGCGGATATGCAGCCCATTTCTTTTATATTCCTGTTCCTGACGGTATATAAAGGAACGGCATTGATATATTTTACATTCATAATGGACGCTGCCAGCGTTGGTGTCGCAATACTATTCCACAGCAGATCATCCGGTCTATCTGTCTTGACAATTGTTTCATTGTCTGATCCTGCATACACATGGACATGATGCTCCTTCACGGTATATACGGCAGGCTGGTAATGTAGCCTCTGATAGACTTTCTCCGAAAGTTCCTTCCAGTTTCCTCCAAAAAGCTCTTTCAGTTTTTCCAGTGTTAATTCATGGTGCATGACCTTAGTCGGAAGCCCCGCAGTCCTTTTTTCCCTAGCGCCCTTTGCTTTTTTTTTCTTCGGCTCCGGTTTTTTCCCCCCCCTGAAGACATCTTCCATATCCGGTTCCGGATAATAGTGGACATCCACATAACTTTCTGCCTCGTTCAGAATATCAGAAAAATCGAGCTGTCCTTCCAGCACTTCCCGTTTTTCCGTAGAACGCCCAAACCGATGATTGTTAGCTATTGCAATCTGCTCCAGTATTTTTTCCATGTTGATGTTTAACTGTTTCATCTGATCCTGCATGGACAGGAACAAAACAATGAGGGCATCTTTGCCTAAATGGTTCAATTCTTCTGCACTGTATTCCCTGCGTTGGAGTAAAGATATTGTCAGTTGAATAAAAAAATAAAAAGAGTATTGGTTCCTTGAGGTATAATGATTTCAACACAAAAAAATAAAACCGAAAGGAGTACCAATACTCATGGATATTATAACACTGATCATGGGACTTGTCACTGGATTATTGGATGCGGAGGAAAATTTTCTGAGACATCTGGATACTTTTCCAGAGTTCGAGGAAAACGTGCATGGACTCGGGAGTTTGACACTTTCTTTTAAACATCATATCATAAAAATCCTTTATCTAAGCCGTTTATGGCTTATTTAGTACCATAAAAGTGTAGTTGTTAGAGAGTAATTAACTCTGACAGCTGCACTTATTTTATTAT
>CANPZE010000093.1 GCA_947589315.1 uncultured Lachnospiraceae bacterium
TCGTCCAGAAGGGCGGCAAACTCTGTTAGCCGGAAAACCTCGATGTGGTCAAGGTTCCAAAACCCATAGCAGACACCGTCCACAAGCGCATAAATAGCCATATTCATGAGATTGACATCGAACGGTTCCTGCGCAGTCTCCAGCTTTTCCTTTGTCCCGTCTTTGGAGAAAGTTACCCCGTTTCCGAGTAAATAGCTTGCCTCCTGGCGTATTGCCATACCGAAAAACTGAGATGCTATCTTGTGGTTTGCCGTCCACATATTGACGTGTGCACGGCCCTTCATATCATAAATAATTTTCTCGTATTTGTTGATTGTCGGGTTTTCCCCCTGGTAGTACAGTTCGGCATCTACTGCCATCTTATAGCCTGCAGTGCTTCGGTGGTAGTTGATCAAGCCCTCAATGAATGCAACCTTGCTTTCCTCCCCGGCCTGCACTGCCTCCTCGAAATCCTGATATGTTTTCATGCCCCCGTCCCCCTTTCAAGTCAAAAGCGAATCATATTTCCTTTTATCTCTATAAATCTTTTTAGTATTTACGAAGTAGCGTAGAGCATCGAGCCCGTGATCATTTTCCTTCAGTGGTTCATCCTGGGCGGTATTGTCTGCCCAGACGTAAAGCCCAAACTCCCGAATTAGGTTCGTGCAGCAGGAATTTACAAGTATGCGCCGCTCTGCCAGTGCCCCTGCAGTGCGCTGAATCCCTGGAAGGACATCATTCACGGCCCCAATTGTCTTGAACTGCCGTTTCTGCCGGATAAGCGCAATAAAAGACGCTGCACTGGGATCTATGATAACCGCCTTTATTGGCAGGTCCCCGGCAAGAGGAACAAGCCCTTGCGTATAATACTGCTCGTCTGTCTTTTGAATCCCGGTATCCCGTCCGGAATGGTAATATTCCCGGATTGCATACCAGACGCCATCATACAGGCCCCAGAGTATCATTGCAGTAGCGTTTAGAATGCCGTAGTCCATAGATATGTAGTACTCTGTGTAATCCCTCGGTTCCGGCTCCACAACGTTGTCGAACATCGGATATATAAGGCCCTCCGCAAGTGCCCACTTGCCCAGGATATAGCGGTCATAATAGACGGTTCCAGCATACTCTTTTTTCAGCTCTGTTACAATCTCTTCCGGCAGAACTCCATCATCAATTACGTATGATTGCTGGTATATATCCGCATCGCTGTCCAGGAAGGTTTTGAACCAGTGGGAAGGGCTTGCCGGGTTGCAGGTCCCGTCAAAATGGGAATGCTCAGTTCTGAGACGGCTTTTCAGCATCTGAAAAACGTCCTCGCTCCAGGTTGTTACCTCGTCCCCGTATACGTATTCAAAAGTTGCGCCCTGGATTCTAGAAACGTGCTTTTTGTTGTCCGCTCCCAGGGCGTATACCCGCTTGCCAAAGATTGAAACCGTGTTGTCGCTTCTAATCTGGCTTACTAGCCCTGGATAGATAGTCCGCATCGGCTCCAGGATATTTCTTTCCAGCGTGCCTCTGGTATTCCCTAGAAGGACTAGCAGGCCCTCGCCCCTAGCCGCAAGAATGCGCTTTGGTATCACTGCTGCAAAGTCCACAAAAGACTTTCCGGAACCAGTTGCGCTAACCGCACTTGACGTTCCATCGTCTGTTGCAATTTTTCAGATATTCAATCTGCTTTTTCGTCAAGGGCATCTCTAAACCACCTCCTTCCAGATGCATCGTGCCTTTCCCCGCTAACGTATCTAGCAATATTGTTAGCTCTTATACCCAATTCACGGGATGCCTCCAACATGCTCTCAAACTCTCTTATTTCTCCATTTGGTTCTATCATTTTGATTTTAACTTCTCTGTATTTGTGCAAATGCTTTCCTCTCGGTAATTTTTTTGGTTTTTCAAAATCAATACTATCATACTCCCAAACATACCCCATATAAGTTTTGCATAAACCTCTACACGCCTTGCTTATTCCTCTATGGTTTATGTCCATTTCGTTTACAGCGTCTTTAGTTGTATTGAACAAAACAACCTCTTTTGTCTCTGGGTTGATTCTCCTAACAGATACAGCCCTACAATTTTCTGCACCGTAGTGCGGTTGCAAGTTGTCTCCAGTCTGCCCACCTTCACAAATATTATATCCGAATTCACGGCTGTCGCTTTTGTGCAATTTTATAAGCAACTTTTCAGCGCCGCAGGCTTCATCCTTTGTTAACCCTGAAATCAAAATTTCATGTTTGAAACCGTTCCAGCCGTATTTATTTATTGCTCTTCCGAAATACGTTCCTTCATAGCCGTGCCCATTCTGCCACCGTTTTTCAACATCCTGTTTAGTTATTCCAATATATACTTTCCCATTGTGAATATTTGTATGTCTGTAAATCTTGTATTCCCTTTCAGTCGATAACACTGTCTATCCCCTCCAGTATCTCCCTGGCGGCCTTTAATGTATCGCTTTCATTTTCCAGCGGCCCCTCGCCGAGCAATTTCTGGTATTTCAGCAAGTCATCAATCGTCCCAGACTTCACAGACCGCATAAACACACTAACAAGCAACAGATCCTGCATGTTCGGCTTTCCTGACGGAACCAGGCCGCTTTTCTCTATTGCCTCCAGCTGTTTCTTGTCTGTTACAGACTGCCGAAGGATCAGCTCCATCGCCTGCGCAATGGTTTTTTTCTTGCGCCTGGTTACTCCAGACTTGATACCGCCCTTGCGCCCTTTTTCCCTCGCTTCTTCCACGCTTTGAAACGGGCGAAGGTTTTCATGCCCGTCTGCCACCTCGCCCACCTCCTAACACTAAATGAACATCGGTTCTGTTATCAGTTTTAGCCCCTGCAGTGCCGCATTCGGCCCGCTCAGTCTGCACGGAATGTCACAGCTGCATCTGTTGTATTCTGCTGAACAGTGCTTTTCCCAGATGTCCTCGTCCATGATATGACCCACAATCTCGTTCGGTTTGTGGCAACAGTACATCACGTAGCCATCTGTATTTACCGCAATTTGGCTCCAGTGCGCCGTGCATTCCTCTACGCAGTCTCCCAGGTGGTTGAACTTGTAGTTAAGCATAACCCTGCTGTCGCTCTTCGCAAGCAGCAGCACTTCCTCCATGATTCTCTCTGCCTCTTTGCGGTTCTCCTCGTTCTGGTAGTATTCCGCACCCCTGCTTTCTACGGGCCGAAATACAAAGTAATCCACGTCCATGTTTTTGTTCGCCAGGTAAAATTTCCGCACAGACTTGCAGTCCGTGGCTAGCATCTGCAGGCCGAGCCTTGTCCCGCTGTGCCACTGCCTAAACGTCCTGACGTTCTGCAGCACCTTCCCATACGCTTTTACGCCACGTCTTGCAATGTATGATTCCTCGCTGTATCCATCCAAGGAAACCTTTAAGAAAACAGGGTTGCAGTCCTTGTACACATTGAAATTCGTGTTGATACCATACGGGATGCCGCTTTCCTCCATGAATCTTGTAATCTTTCCAAACTCAGGATTTATTGTCGGCTCACCGCCGCCAGTCAGTATGATCCCCTGCACTCCCAGATCCAACAGCCGCCTGGCGTATCTCTTGAAGTCCTCGCACCGCATGTAATTGTTGTTTCTGTCCACATACCTAACATAATTGCAGTACGGGCAGTTGTTATTGCAAAAGTCAGTTATGAAAATATCTGCAGTTACGGGCCTTTTGCCATCTGCTAAGTGGCAAAATATTTTGTTTGCCGAAATCATTATCTGCACCGCCTTATTTCTTCCACTCAGAGGAAATTATTTTCGGCACACAGTTTCCCCAATTGATTTTGTGGTGGATTCTAATATGCTTGTCTCCCATCACGCTGATCTTGATAGCAGACGGCATACACATTACCGAGTAGAAAGTTTTCACGTACGTACCACTGTCCAAATATACTGCACTCATCCCGCCCTTTGTTCCCTGTGTAGGCTTTTGAGTAATCATCGCCGCAGTTATGCTGAATCCTAACCAGCCCTGTGAACCTCTCCAGGTGTATGTGCTCACGTCCTCATTCATGCGCCCCACAAACGTAAACGGGCGTTCTGAATCGCAGAAAAACGTGTTCATTGCCTTTCTGATAATGCCAGATCTGAATCGTGCGCTGTCCTTGCCTCCTATGAAATCGCCGCCTTGCGCAAAAGCAACGGTATTTGCCCCTGACGCCTGCAGGAAATCAATCATTGCATCAAACAGTCTGTCCAGGTGTTTTACATTGCTCACTTTCAGCTTGTCGTCTTTTATCCACCTGTACTGGAAACTCGTGTAATCATCGTCCAGCTCCAAGAAATATCGGATGCCAAGATCCTTTGCAATCTGAAAGCACGCATTCCTGGCATACACAATAGCCAGGCGGTCGTCTCTCGTGTCCATAATATCGAAAGTCTTTGACACTGCCAGCTTGTCAAACTGCAGCACCCGCCCAGGAAAACGCTTTCTGTATTCCTGCTCGGTCTCATCCTCATTGTCGATAACAATGTACCATTTCCCTGTGTAGCCTTGTCTCTTTAAGGCCTTTGCAGTAACAACATTATCGGCCCTCCCATGCGTCAGAATAAAGACAGCAAAATCATCATGTTTCATCATCTTCTTCTTCCTCGCTCATGAACTGGCCGATCTTGTTGCTAAGCTCCACATAACCCCCCCGGATAGCATCATCTATGTCTATGATTACAAGTGCAGATTCCTCCATCAATTCCTGCACGTCCTTATCAGCATGCGCATAGAACTCTGCTATCTTTGCATAGTTGAATATAAGATGCCTATATGCTGCAGCAATCAGAAATTCCTTGACAGCCTCATCTTGAATATCGCTGTCAGTTATCCTCTGTAAAAGCTCCCTGGTTTTGGAGTCATCAAACAGCTCGTGCACATCTGGATTTTCCCCTGTAATCTCATATTGCGGGGCTGTAATTTTGTTCGTGTATTTGTCATCTGGACTCTCAATAGCTTCTGCCATGTCAAAGCCGAAGTCGAATCCTTCAAAGTCCAGATCCTGCAGTTCCTCCAGTAACTTGTCAAAGTCCCACTCGGCAAGCTCTCCTGTTTTGTTATCCAGCAGCCTATATTTCCGCTTCTGTGCCGCTGTAAGGCCGCTAGCAACGAGGCAATTGGCTGTGGTATATCCTAGCTTTATTAAGGCTTTCAGCCTCGTATGGCCCGCCAGAACCACATTATCCTCATCCACTATAATTGGAGCAACGTAACCACACTGACGGATTGATTCTGCTACTGCATCCACAGCACAGTCATTCTTTCTTGGATTGTTTTCATAAGGCTTTATATCGCCTATAGCCATTTGTACAAGTGTCATTTTCCCGGCTCCCTTCTATGTGCCTATTGCCAGACTGGGGACCTGCTGCCCCAAACAGGCCCCCAACCTGGCAAAATCGGGAGGAATGCCAGGGACGTTCCCAACGTCCCGCATCCCATTATAGATTTTCCCGCAGGTTTGCGCAAGTCTAGTTTTTCTCAGAATCATCAGTAAGCCACTGCAAATTTAAGCCCCTGCCGTGTACTTTGTCTAGTCCCTGCAGTTCCTCTGGCTTGACAATGTCGAACATCAGAATCTCAACAATCGGGTTTCGCCTCCAGCCGTAGCTGTTTCTGGCAACCGTGGACATATTGGCGTCCCACTCAGACGCAAAGTCTTTGACTGTCTTGTAGCCTTCCCGCCTTGCGTCCTCCTGCGTCATATCCTGCAACCACTGGCAACCTATAACAGTGACTCTCAGATACGTCCTTGCAGCTCTAGTCGGCATGTTCTCGGCACGTTTCCACAGCCGAATTGCTCCAGAGTCGTGTGTCCTCCCTGGCTCGTCTGCTTTATACTCAAATCCGGTATATATGTCATTACCGTTCTTGTCTCTCTGATAGCTCCACGGCTCTTTGACATAGATATATTCCCCTGGCTTTATCGGCAGCTTGATAAAATGGGACTCGCTGCCGCTCTTTTGGTTTGCACGTAGAATGCCGTCTGTTCTCAGATACCATTCCAGGTCATAGTCCGATTTTGACACCTGCCCGCTCAGTATATGCAGTCTATGCGTTGTCTTTTTGCCGCACATAATGTCTCTGGCCTGTTTCTCATTCAAAACTATGTGCTTCATTCTTCATCCCTCTCAAAAGTCGGATTTTGCGGTAGCGGCCTCCATGCACGTACCATCCCGCAATCTAACGGTATTCTCCAGTACTCTTTGCGATCTATCGTCTCTAAATACCCTATTATCTGCCTGATATCCGTTGTATACAGCAGAACCTCAAAATGTGCTCTCGGTCTTACTGCTTTGTCTTCAACCCATCCGGTTGAATCAGCAAGCATGTACGGGCATTTTTTCCGCATTTCCTCGGCGGGCTTTTTTAGACCGCTGCACTTCTGACTTATTAAGTCCCATTGCCTGCATACCTCGCAGTATTCGGTCATT
>CANPZE010000094.1 GCA_947589315.1 uncultured Lachnospiraceae bacterium
CGGTTATCGCGATGCTGAATCGTGAGAGATACGCAAATGTGGAGTTTGGGGAATATGGGAACCCGATTCAGGTGGATCTGTACCGGAACGGGCAGATATACCGCCAAAATATATATGACGACCGGGGGTTTGTATCCTGTACCTCCTTCTATGAAAATGGACAGAAAGCCTACGATCAGTATCTGACGGATAAAGGGGTATGGAAGCTATGTCATTTTGCCGACGGCCATGTGATTGTTAATCCCCGCAGCAATCAGTATCTGATCTGCACAGAGAAGGAGGAGTATTCCGTTCCCTTTTTGAAAGCTTCCTATGAGTCGATGGAGGAAGTGGTGGAGGAGGTATTTGCGGCGTTTCTCAGGACTACGCAAAATACAGATATATTCTGTGCGGCCGCCCATGGACAGCATCTGGCTCTGCTTGACAGACAGCTTGCTGGCAGGAAAACCATTTTTTCTGTTTTTGGGAAAAGGCTTCAGATCGCGGATAATCGGACAGCCGTAGAGGCTTTATCCCATGGGGACTGTATTGTGGCAGATTCAGAGGATAATCTGGAGATCCTTTCCGCGCAGAACGGACTTAAAGCGGCAGCAAAGGTAAATATCCCTCCTTATGATACGCGGCTGGATAGCGGTATCAGCATGCAGCTGCCGGTGCAGAAGATCCTGTTTCCCGTTGATTCCCTGACGGCGGAGACGATGGAAGCGGCGGTGAAATATCTGGCGGCCTATCTGAAGACCAATACGGACGCCAGAGTGCATCTGTTTACCAGAAACGCTGCCTTTGGCCGGGATGAGGCTTTGTTAAAACAGGTACGTCAGATACTTGAGGAAAACGGCTATCCGAAGGAATGGGCCAGAAAAGAGAATACATATAAATCGGAGTCGTTATTGGATGAAGAAGATCAGATTCCTGTTTTCTTTGTGGTGGAGCAATGCGTCGATGAGCTGTCGGCGAATAAGTGCATACGGGAGCAGCGGATCCTGGTTGATCTGGCAGACACGCCGGATCTGTTTTTGCAGATTTCCTGTGTCAGCATGGGAATTCCTCAGATTTTGAAAACCGCCACTCAGTATATGCGTCCGGGAAAGAATGGGCGCATCATCCAGGATCTATCCTGTCTTGGGGAATATGTAGGCTTTTATCTGGAAAGCCTGGCGAACTGGAACGAGGCGTTGATTCACTCCTATGAACTGGGGAAGACCCATACAGCCCAGTATCTGGTCGAGCAATGGAAGGGGGTCATAGACAGCGTTGGATACCGTACGGATATTGCAGCTGGGAGCAGAAGATTTCAGTAAAACCATGGAGATATCTGCCTGCGCCGAATGGCATTATGAGCCGGATTTTTCATGCCTTCCGGAGAAGGACTTTGACGTGGCTGTCCTGGACCGTGAGATTACGGAGGACGAATTTGACTATCTGGTGCGTTTCCTGAGGGCTTATTGTCTGTTTGTCACGGAAACGGCGGTCGTACAAAAGGATGGCGCTCTCCAGAGACTTTTTGATAGGAAGGTGGGGCGGAGAGTTTCCAACGAAGAATTGAAATGTCTTTTAAGGGATGATCTGCCGGACTATTTCTCCGGGTCTTATGGGGAAAAGTATCATCCGGATGAATTGGCCATCGCGTGGGAATTTCAGGGGAGTGTTTCCTGGAGGGGATATGAAGGGGTTGATCTGAATGGAGATTATGGGAGCGAGTTTGAGCAGGTTGTGTATTGGCGGTATAATAAGCCTTTGTTGGAAAAGCAGACAATTGAATTTTGGCTGGAATACGCGAAAGATGCTTCGGTTGAAATAGCATTGGAAATAACGCTTCTTCTATTTGAATATACTTCGACCCCGAAGTTACAGAAGGTTCGGAGTTTTACTGAAGAGGAACTGGAACATATTGTTTATGTGGAAAATACAGAAAATACAAGAGTATTTATTTTTGTCTCGCTTAAAGCAAAAGGCCAAGGACGTTTGACTGTTACTGCGCTGCATGACCGCCATTCGAGAAGGGGGAAAGGGCTTTTTTTGCCCGGTGGCGAACGGATGGTTACTTCAGACCGGGAAGAAGTGTTCTACTATTTTGATCCCGGTAATATGAAACCGCCGCTGAATGTTTATTTTTCCGGTTATAAAACCAAGGAAGGATTTGAAGCTTATCATATGATGCGGCGGATGGGGCATCCGTTCCTTCTGATAGCGGAGGCCAGATTAGAGGGCGGAGCGTTTTATATCGGGTCTGAAGAGTATGAAAATGGGATCGAACAGATTATTCGGAAGCATATGGAGAAGCTGGGATTTCAGAATTCCCAGGTGATCTTGTCCGGGCTTTCGATGGGGACGTTCGGAGCATTATATTATGGATGCAGGATCTGCCCTCATACGATTTTGCTTGGAAAACCGATTGCCAGTATCGGGACTGTCGCCGAAAATACGAGGATTAAATCTTCTGAGGGCTCGAATTCCTGGGTGGATGTTCTGCAGAAAGTATGTGGAAGTCAGGATCAACATGCGGTCAACCAGATTAATAACAAATTCTGGGATGCATTTGACCGTACGGATTGGAGCCACACCAGATTTGCGGTCGCCTATATGATCGAGGACGATCTGGACGGAGATGCTTATGAAAAGCTTTTATCCCATATCAAAGATGCCGGCGCAAGGATCTATGGAAAAGGGCTGCATGGCCGGCATAATGATAATACCGGAGGCATCGTGGGATGGTTCGTAAATCAGTATTACGAGATTATGCGAAATCACTTTGATAGAGAGACCAATAAAACAGGCGGGCGGAAATCATGACGGGCGAGACGTGGAAGATCTACTGGAATGAATATACAAAGAACACCTATCTGTATGGCTCCGAAGTACTGTTCCATGCAAAGGACGATATAGAGTTTAGAAATGAACTGATGCCGCCGGGAACGGTGATCAAAAGCTGGTTTTCCAAAACGAATTATCAGATGATGCGTATCGAGCCGTCCCTTCCGATGATAGATGGCGAGGGACAGTATCATATCCGTCTGGATGCGGCTGTAGAGCCTTCGGACGGACTGATCCTGAAGCTGATCTATTATGACCGTTATGACGTGGAGGCGGGAATCCAGATCATCCGAGACGGGGAAGGTGATTTTCAGTGTCCGCTGAAAGCCTTCAGTTATGAGCTGCAGCTGATCAACGCCGGCACGACCGGGTTCCATTTCCACTCGATTACGATTACGGAAGCGACAGATGGCGAATAGAAGACTTCATCATATATTAAAAATAGTAAAAAATGAGCAGCGCGCTGTCAGGGACTTAAGCGACGACGCCCTGCAAAAGAAAACAGAAGAGTTCCGGCGGCGTATCGCAGAAGGAGAATCCACGAACCGCATCCTTCCGGAAGCCTATGCGGTCATATGTGAGGCAGACAGAAGGATTCTTGGAATGGAGCCTTTCGACTGTCAGATTCTGGGCGGTATCGCATTGCATTATGGTTATCTGGCCGAAATGAATACCGGGGAGGGGAAGACGCTGACGGCGACAATGCCTCTCTATCTGAACGCGCTGACGGGGAAAAGTACAATGCTGGTTACGGCAAATGAGTATCTGGCGGATCGCGATGCGAAGGAGATGGGCCCCGTCTACGAGTTTCTGGGAATGACTGTTCGTTCGGGCGTAAGCAGGGACAAGGAAACGCAGAAGAATGATGAAAAACGCCGGATTTATCAGGCGGACATCGTTTATACGACCCATTCGACTCTGGGGTTCGACTATCTGATCAACAACCTGGTGTCCAGCGCCGAAAGCCGGTTTATGAGAGAATTTTACTATGTGATCATCGATGAGGCGGATATGGTTCTGATGGATGCGGCGACCATGCCTCTTGTGATATCCGGGGCCCCCCGTGTACAGTCGAATCTGTACGGAATGACGGATTTCTTTGTGACGACTCTGCAGCCGGAACGCGATTATATTGAGGAAGACAAAAGCGTATGGCTGTCTGACGAAGGCGTAGACTATGCGGAGCGGTATTTTCGTATCGGGAAGTTCTATGCGGCGGAGAATTTCGAGATCAACCGGCATGTGACATTGGCCCTGAAGGCGCATGTCACTATGGAGCGGGATAAAGATTATGTCGTCACGGAGAAGGGAGAGGTGTCTCTCCTGGATAATGGTACGGGGCGTGTTCTTCAGGGCATGAAGCTGAGAGGCGGGATCCACCAGGCGATCGAGGCAAAGGAAAAATTAAAGCTTACGCAGGAAAACCGATCGGTCGCTGCCATTACGTATCAAAACCTGTTTTTATTGTTCCCCCGCATGTCGGGGATGAGCGGCACGATCTCCGATGCAAGGAAGGAATTGCGCAAGGTATATAAGAAGAAGGTTGCAATTATTCCGCCGAACCGGCCGCTGCAGAGAATCGACAGGAAAGACCGTTATTTTAAAAATGCAGAGCTGCAGTTTGAAGAAGCCATAAAAGAGATACTGAGATGCCATGAGACTGGGCAACCGGTATTGGTGGTAGCATCTACGATTGGGGATACGGAGCTGATATCTCGTGCCCTGGTTGGAAGACGGGTGCCTCACAGTGTATTGAACGCCAATAATGCCTATTGGGAAGCGCAGATCATAAAAGAGGCCGGACAAAAGGGTATGGTTACGGTATCTACCGGGATGGCGGGACGTGGTACGGATATCCGGTTAGGTCCGGGGGTAAAAGAGCTGGGAGGTCTGGCCGTAATCGGAATCGGACGTATGGCAAATGTACGTTTGGAGCGGCAGGCGAGAGGCCGGGCCGGGCGTCAGGGTGATCCGGGATTCAGCCAGTTTTTTGTTTCGCTGGAAGACGATACGGTCTCGTCGGTAGGTGAGAAGGTATTGGAAAAGTATGTGGACAGAGACCGCTGGATCTCAAAAAGAAAACTAAAGAAGCTGATCAATGGAGCGCAGAAGCTTGGTGAGGAACGGGCGGTCGCCCAGAGAGGAAGCTCGGTGGATTATGATAAAGTCGTCAAGCGGCAAAGAACGATGATGTACGAGGTGAGAAACAGGCTGTTGGACGGAGGCAGCCTGGAGCCTGAAGCCGTGCGGCAGCTGGCTCATGAAAGTGTGGGAAGCTTTCTGAAAGAAAAACGCAGTCTTACCGCAGGCGATATCACAAGATATGTATTGGATAATATATCGTACAGCCTGGACAGAAGATTTGTCAATATCGGCCGGATTAATAGAAAGGCACTGAAAAAGGCGCTGCTGTCATATGTGGATACGGTGTGGAAGCATAAAGTAAGATCCTTTACATCCGAAGAAGAATTAATGGAATATATCCGTCTGTGTTCCCTGCATGCGATCGATGATGCCTGGGTGGAGCAGGTGGATTATCTGCAGCAGCTGCAGTATGTGGTCGGCGGACGGGTCAGCGCGCAGAGAAATCCGGTATTCGAATACCATGCAGAAGCGTATGAAGCCTTTCAGCGTATGGAAATGACGATCAAGAAGGAAATCGTGAGAAATATCTTTCTGGGAGAACAGAAATACAGCGATACGGGAGAAATGTATGTGCTATTCCCCTGATGCTTAACAGGAAAGGAATTGAAAGGAAAGGATCGGGAAGCAGGAGATGGTTTATAACTTCAACCTTGGCATAGGCTGGGCGTCCAGCGGCGTGGAGTATGCGCAGAGTTACCGGGCTGTGATGCTCAGAAATATAGGAGCCAAAGCAAAATTCATATTTACGGATATGATCCTGACGGAGAATATCGAGCATCTGACGAGAAACATTGGCTTTTTTGACGAGGAGATTATCTGGTTATATACGTTTTTTACGGATTATAGGATCGCTCCGGTTACTTACACGCTGAATGACCTGAAAAAGACGCTTCCTACTGGTCAATATACATATGCAAGAAATGGGAAGACCGGGCGGATCATCCTTCCGGGAGAGAATAACTATTATGCGGTCTACTTTACGGACGAGCAGTCCGAACGAGTCCACAGGGTGGAGATCGTCTCGGGAGGCTGCCTGATCCGCAAGGATTTCTTCACTTATGGCAGAGTCTTCTCGGAATACTACGCGCCCCTTGATCATAAGGCCCATCTGTACCTGCGCCGGTACTTTAACGAGAATGGTACAGTGGCCTATGAGGAGATCAGCGACGACGGGAAGGTGATGTATCAGTTTCCGGATCATATATTCTGCTCCAAAGAAGAACTGGTAGGATATATGGTGTCCAGGCTGAACCTGACAAAGGATGATGTTGTGCTGATCGACCGTAC
>CANPZE010000095.1 GCA_947589315.1 uncultured Lachnospiraceae bacterium
TGTCTGCCTCGCCGGCAGATCGCTCTGCCTTGCGCTTGGCTGTCCGTTATTTTACTTCGGGCTCCTGTGCATTCGCTATGGGATGTTTTATTTAAGAAGCTTTCTGTGTTTTCCAGCTTCTGCTCCTGCACGGCGCCTCAGTAAAGTTTCGCTTTTGAAAATCTTTTAGAATTTTCAGGGTTATCTTACTATTTAATTATCAAGCTACTATCAAGCTACCGGAATCTCCTATATAATATAAGGAAGATTTTCCCTGGCTTCTGCCAGTTGGTTTTTGCCAGTTGGCTTCTGCCATTTTTTGCTGACCCTTTGGTGCGTCAGCGAAAATTATTCTATCATTATCAATTTGCTTTGTCAACACTTTTTTTACAAATTTGAGAAATTTGAGAAATTTGAGAATCGCCTCATAGAAAAGAATACTCCCTGCCCATACCGGCTTATACGGAAGGACGGTACTGCTATACCATTTCTCTTGACCAAAGATACGATAAAAACGATATGAAAGATCTGTGCGATACCCTTTTGGAATTATAAAAGAGGTCGCGGCCGACTACTTAGGATATTTAACCTGAAAGGCTGTCAAAAATGTATCTACGTTACTGTAGGTGTTCCCCCGCCACTGAATGCCCGTAAGGCTTCTGCAGTCAAAAAATGCCCGCTGCCCAATGCTCGTCACGCTGTTCGGAATCTCGATATTTTTCAGACTGATGCAACATTCAAATGCATAATCTCCTATGCTCGTCACGCTGGACGGAATCTTGATATTTTTCAGGCTGATGCACTCAAAAAATGTATCATCCCCTATGCTTGTCACACTAGACGGAATCTCAATATTTTTCAGGCTGATGCACTCAAAAAATGCACCATCACCAATGCTCGTCACGCTGAACGGAATCTTGATATTTTTCAGGCTGCTACACTCAAAAAATGCAAAAATCCCAATGCTCGTCACGCTGGACGGAATCTCAATATTGGTCAGGCTGTCGCAAAATTCAAATGCCTGATGCTCTATGCTCGTCACGCCCTCATCCACAATGACATGAACATACTTCTCAATAATCAGGTTATCTTCGTCATCATAATGTGAATATCCTTGTATCTGCTTTTTGATTTTATTAGCATTCTCATCATTATAATGCAGAGTCACGATCTTATCGTCTCCCGGAGTTCCTGTCTGCGTTGGATCGGTTTTATCTTCCGCCGCCTTTACCGTCACGATGCAGGTATACTTTTTTTTGCCAATCTTCGCCTGTACTTTCGCCTTGCCCGCCCTTTTTCCCTTGACGGTTACTCCAGTCTTTTTCTTCGCCTTCAGGGAAATACATTTCTTTCCGGATACAACGCTCCATGTTACCTTTTTCTGATCATTCTTCAATTTCAGCTTTTTAGACTGCCCTACTTGGACCGTTAACTTCTTTGCGCTGAATTTCACTTGCTTTTTTGCAGCGTTCACACTGGACGGGTTCGTGAAAGCCGCACTGCCCACAATCATTGACAGTGAAAGCAGCAACGCCGTTATTCTCCTGCATTGCATATTCCTTGTCTCCTTTTGGTAACTAGCTTACATCAAGTTGTGTGTAAACTCAGAAAACTGATATAAGATCTGCGAATAATTACAAATGGTATATGTGAACAACCTTATTACAGGCATCTGAGGCTGATCGGGATTTCCTGTTATGCATGGCTGGTTTCCATTTTTTCCTGCAGCATCATGTGGTACAGTTCACGATGCTCTTTCGGAATATCTAACAGCCTCATGCATTCTTCTTCCGTCATATCTGAATTTTTCATCATACTAATAATATGATTAATTGTAGTCCTATCTACGATTCCCTGTGAAAGATTGCACATCTCCATCGCCTCTCTTTCCATTGTCTTTGTCATGGCAACGTCAAACTCTTTTTCTAAGATTTCTTTCTTTTCTCCCGGCAGCACCTGGTCAGATAAGAGCACCTCCAGCATTTTCAGAAGCCCCCGGTAATTTTCATCACCGGAAGCGCCACCCAGGCAGACTGTCAGTACCGTCAGCAGGTCATAATTTTCTTTTGGTTCGGCTGCTTTTCCGACTATCTGCCGCTCATTCATGGAATAAGCGGTAATGGTATTTCTCCGGTATTTAGGCGGGTTGGTACAAATCCAGATGGAATACACCTTTTTCACCTTTTCGTAATGCGGTCCGGAAAATTCTGTCCCATACTGGCTGGAAATCATCCTGCTGCAATAATATATTCCCCGTTTAATTAATGGATATCCGGGATAAAAATCTTTTTGGCTCTCTATATTGATGATCATCTGCATTGCTCCACCTGCTTTGGGGGATAATGCATGGAAACGTATGTCAAAGGTTACCGTGTTTTCCTTCATGGCAACGTCTTCTTTTCCCGTCCCGTCCACAAACTCTGCTGTTTCATCACGGTGCAGGGCAATTTCGGATACTTGCGGCACTCCTTCGATATATTTTTCCTCTATATCCTTAATCGGGCAGTCCTGAAATTCTTCCACACAGGTTTTCAGAATGCGCGCCAGGATCTGTTTGTTAGCTAAAAGATTTCTGCAATAGCTGTCATACGAAGCGTTCTGTCCGGCTGCTGTAATCCTTTTTGCCAGTGTATTTTCTGCCTCCAATAGTCTCCTCCTTTGCTGTTTCTCGATTCTATCATACCATAGGCGGCTGAAAATATCTACCGGTTTTCCTTCTTCTTCCCGCAAGACGGAATCATCGGAGATTGCGACAGCGGATGACGCATGGGACTGTTATCGTACTTCAGAACTCCATTGTAGCGTTTTATCAGGTATACAGATTCACCCGTTCCACAAATTTATCATAGGCGTCTTTCAAAGTATCTGCTGTTCCCGGGTTAGGGTTGTCCTCATCCTCCCAATTCACCATATCTGTCCAGTCAGCCTCATTTCCTATCTGGGCTGCCAGTTTTTTTTCAAATTTCTTAATGCCTTCCTTATATTTCTTTTTCGTATCTACCTCTCCATACTCATCTACAGCATACAGCTCATTGCGGCAACAATCACCTCTCCACACTTCGTTCAGGTCCATCCCATCATAATAACTGATTGTTGTTGTCTCATATGGAGTGATATACATATCTATGAGCATATATCCCTGCCTTTCCTTGCAAGAAAACTTATTGAGGCTTGCCACTTCTCCCTCCTCCACTTTTGACACCTTCCCTTGCTTATAGGTCAATACCATCCAACTCCAGGCATCATACCACAGAAATTCCGGATAATCGTCTGCATCGAGATAAAACAGGCCAATGTTGACATACTCACCATCAACAGCCTTGTCTTTCCAAAATTCCTTGGAAGCATTAGGCTTAATCGCTTTTTTATATGCCTTGTATGCCTCCCATGCGCATCTCATCTGATTTTCCTTCGATGTCTCCGGCGTTTGCGTGGGCGTGGGCGTTGCTTCCGATGTCGCAGACACAGGCGTCCCTGTTGGATTCATTTCTGCCGTCTGCCCGGATTGCCCCTCCGGCTGCTGCGCCGTCCCGGCGCCCTCTCCCGCGCCGCCGATCACCCCGGTTCCAATCAGCGCGCATACTACAATAACTGCAACTGACAGTACCCCTGCCGCAATCCCAAGGATCAATGGCATTTTTGATTTTTTCCGCACTCCTGTCTCTGCCTTGATTCCCTCCACGGTCTGCCCGCACCTGGCACAGAACTTCGCCTCATCCGGCAGTTCTGCGCCGCATTTTGAACAAAATTTCATTTGAGTACCTCCTTACTTTTTATCTGGACACCGCTTCTCACTGCAAAAAAAGCTGGCACCGCTCGGCAAAAACATACCATGCCTGATATATATTCATTGCGCCAGAATACGAATCTGTGTCGCTTTCTGGTTCTCCTGTGAGTTGCAGCCATGAGGATTTATCACCCATGATCTTGGAAACTTCTTTCTTGTAAGTTCCTTTTTTGACTTCCCTGACAGAACCATTGGCAGTAATTTCCCTCACCTCCGGATTGCCAAAGGAGTCATTTAGATTGCTTTCTGCTCCCAGCCACACTTCTTCCAAATGGCTGTCACCTTCAACTATGGAATAAAAGTCTTCGTAATTGAATCCTCCCCCAGATGGGACAAAACAATTTGCATACAGAATATTCTGCCGCTCTTTACAGGAACAGCACCACGGGTGGACATAGTCCACAAAAGAAACTCCCTTTTCTCCTCCCACGCCATATAAAAGAGTCACCTCTCCATTTTTATACGTCATCAAAACGATCTTAGCCATACCGTCCATACCGCATATCAATTCCGGATAATCGTCCGAATCCATATAAAATAAGGAATAATGCCGGCTCCATTCCGATGCCTCATCATCTGCATCTTCTTCGTTATCTCTGTAGCTTTTCAGCATGGAATTGCTGTTAATCTCTTCAATGTAAGCTGAATACGCCTCCCATGCGCATCTCATCTGATTTTCCTTCGATGTCTCCGGCGCTTGCGTGGACGTGGGCGTTGCTTCCAATGCCGCAGACACAGGCGTCTCTGTTGAATTCATTTCTGCCGTCTGCCCGGATTGCCCCTCCGGCTGCTGCGCCGTCCCGGCGCTCTCTCCCGCACCGCCGATCACCCCGGTTCCAATCAGCGCGCATACTACAATGACTGCAGCTGACAGTACCCCTGCCGCAATCCCAAGGATCAATGGCGTTTTTGATTTTTTCCGCACTCCTGTCTCTGCCTTTATTCCCTCTGCGGTCTGCCCGCAGTTGGCACAGAACTTCGCCCCATCCGGCATCTTCGCACCGCATTTTGAACAAAATTTCATTTGAGTACCTCCCCTGTCCCATTGGTTGCTATGCTCTGAATCAAACCAAAGAACTGATATATGATTCTACGATAACATTTTACCATAAACCCTTGTGATCCTAAAATCTTAATTATTACATCGCACGCACGAAAAATGACATCCGACAATAAAAAATGCCTAACTTGTCGGCAACAGGCCAGGCGGTGTCCTTGTCCTGCTCGGCGAGAATGTCGATTCCCGCCTGCCGTTTTTCTTTCGGGTCGCTGCCTCACCAGAGGCCGAGGGAGGAGAACTGCACCGGGCATTTCCCGGCCAGCAGCAGCTTCCATAAATACTGCTTGCAGATTTCCTCAAACACCTTGCCCATGTAGTCGGGCAAAAACGGCTCGATGACTGGGGCATCCCGCCAACGACTCCGCATCTCACTTGACTAATTGCAAATTTTTTGAAACTTTATAATAACAGAACAGATGAAGGACTGATCATGTCCCTCACCTGTTCCGAAATGTACTATGCGTAAATCAGCTCGATGTTCAAATTTCCCGTACTCTTGCCTGAATGTTATTTATCCGCCTGCCGATCAATGTCAGCGAGATAGCTGTTCAGTTTGCAAGCGGTTAGTATTTTGCTTTGTATGGGAAGTCCGTTTTTATTGAATAAGATATTCCCTCTTATTTGGGATACTTCGCATAAAATGCTGCAAGGAAATCATCGGCGTTGCTATATGTCGAGCCGTTCCATGTGATGCTTGTCAGGTCATGGCAACCATTAAATGCATAATCCCCGATGCTCGTCACACCGCCCGGGATCTCGATGCTCTCAAGGCTGTTGCAACCATAAAATGCATAATATCCGATGCTCGTCACATCATTCGGTATCTTTGTGCTTTTACACCCCACTACCAATGTATTACTTTTCGTTTCTATGATTGCATTGCAATTATCACGACTGTCATACATTTCATTACCTGCCGCTACCTGAATGTTTGCCAGACTGCTGCATCCGCTAAATGCTGTAGCCCCGATGCTCGTCACGCTGCCCGGGATCTCGATGCTCTCAAGGCTGCTGCAACCATCAAATGCACAATTGCTGATGAGCATCACGCTGCCTGGGATCTCGATGCTTGTCAGACTGCTACAACCCTTAAATACAGCATACCTAATGCTCGTCACGCCGTCCGAGATCTCGATGCTCTCAAGGCTGCTACAATTATAAAATGCATTCTCCTCGATGCTCGTTACGCTGCCCGGGATCTCGATGCTCTCAAGGCTGCTGCAACTATAAAATGCATAATACCCGATGCTCGTCACGCTGTCCGGGATCTCGATGCTCTCAAGGCTGCTACAATTATAAAATGCATAATCCTCGATGCTCGTCACATCATTCGGTATCTTTGTGCTTTTACACCCCACTACCAATGTATTACTTTTCGTTTCTATGATT
>CANPZE010000096.1 GCA_947589315.1 uncultured Lachnospiraceae bacterium
AACAGAGAAGCTCTTCTATGAAAGTTGGTGAAACACCAGGAAATGGAGAAGAATCACCAAGTTTTGGAGAAGAACCATGAAAAACACCACAAAAGAGAGAAGCTCTTCTAAGAAATGTGGGGAGTGTCAAAGAAACACCACAAAAGAGAGAAGCTTTTGTGCATCCCCCAAGAACAGAGAAGATCTTCTGGGAAAGTTGGTGAAACACCAGGAAATGGAAAAGAATCACCAAGTTTTGGAGAAGAACCGAAAAACGGAAGGCTGATGGATGAGTGTTCAATGTTCCCTATCAGTGCCATTCGCAGAAAGGCGATTTATTATTATGATAACAGTATGTAACCATAACATGTGTACAGGATGTATGGCGTGTGTGAGTCAATGTTCACATCATGCAATTGAAATAAAAAACGATATTGATGCCTATAATGCTATGATACAGGAGGAGAAATGTAAGCGATGTAATCTGTGCTTTGACATATGCCCAGTCAATCATCCTGTGCAAAATAACGCACCACTTAAATGGTACCAAGGATGGGCGAACGAAGAAAGCATTCGTGCAAACGCGTCATCTGGTGGGGTAGCTACATCGATAGCAGATTATGTTATAAATAAGGGGGGCATAGTTTTTTCATGTGTATTTCATAAAGGAAAATTTATTTTTAAAATGGCGTCCACCAGAGAAGAACTAAAACAGTTTCAAGGTTCTAAATATGTAAAAAGTAATCCAATGGATATCTATCGAGATATTCAGCATTGGGTAAGACTGGCAGAGAATATTCCCGTATTGATGATTGGTTTGCCCTGTCAAATTGCAGGGGTGAAGCGCGCTATTCCAAAGAAATACTCTGAGAGATTGTTGACCGTAGATCTAATCTGTCATGGAACGCCGGCACCACAAATTTTAGAAAGGTTTATGGCGCAATATGGTCTTAATCTAAGTGAAATAAAAAAAATTAGTTTTAGAAGCAAGAGCCATTTTCAGGTGGATCCATTAGGGAGTGAAAAAGTAATTTCTATTCCCGGCGTAGCAGACTGCTATATGAGGGCATTCTTAGAAGGAATAGTTTATACAGAAAATTGTTATCAATGTCCATATGCAAGAAAAGAAAGAATCTCAGATGTCACTGTTGGTGACTCTTGGGGAACAGAATTGAGACAGGAGATGGTGAGTGGAGTTTCTCTTATTTTATGCAACACAGAACGCGGAGTTGAATTAGTTGAGAATGCAGATTTGACGTTGCATGAAGTGAATATCCAAAATGCAATTGCTAATAATCAGCAGTTGAATCAGCCAATTTCTTGTCCAACAAAGCGAAGACAGTTTATGAGGGCCATTCGAAAAGGAATGCCATTCAATCGGGCACTTGCGAGGTATTTTCCACTTATATATTTGCGTTATGTATTGAAAAGGATTTACATTATGTTACCTGTTGACCCACTGAAGAAACATTCCGGGGGGTATAAAGATAACCTATGGCATTAGCATTTGGGAATGAGACATTTGCTTTTAGGAGCATTGTAAAAGATGGAGGATTTATTGATGAAGATTATAGCATTTTATTTGCCTCAGTTTCATGAAATTCCTGAAAATAATCAAATGTGGGGTGATGGGTTTACAGAATGGACAAATGTAAAAAGAGCGATTCCTATGTTCGCGGGACATCAACAACCGGTAGAACCGTTAAATGATTTTTACTATGATTTATCAGACATAAGTGTTATGAAATGGCAAACAGCACTTGCAAAAAATTACGGAATATATGGTTTTTGTTTTTATCATTATTGGTATAATGGGCATAAACTATTACATAAACCTATAGAAAACTATTTGGCTGATACGTCAATAGATTTTCCGTTTTGTTTATGCTGGGCAAACCATCCATGGACAATGTCCTGGTCGGCTAAAGAAAATACTGTAATATATCAACAGGATTATTCTGATCGACAGGAATGGAAGCAGCACTTCTTATATATGTTGCCATATCTAAAGGATTCACGATATATTAGGATAGACGGGAAACCACTTTTGATATTATATGAGGCAGCGAGGATTAAAGAATTGAACGAAATAATGGATTATTGGGAAAAATTGGCAGTTGAAAATGGGCTTTTGGGAATAAATTTTGCTTATGAAAGTGTTTTTCCCGACACAATGAAGGAATTTGACGATTCTAGATTTAAATATAATATTGAATATCAACCTCAATATGCACGGGTATTGTCATATAAGTCTCAGAAAAAGGCGAGAGCATTGGCCAATATAGTATATTGGATAAATGAAAAGACGTTTCATATAAAATGGAGAGAAATTGTTGATAAGCTAAAACATGATAAATTGACTGTATTTGATTATGACGATTTATGGAAACATGTTTTATCTATGGGACCTGTAACATCAAAAAGTGTTCCTGGAGCATTTATAAAAGTTGATACAACACCAAGAAAACACGAGAGAGGAATTGTATCTGTCGGAATGACTCCTGATAAACTGAAACAATATTTGAAACTGCAAATCAAGAGAGCGAAAGAAGTATATAAAAGAGATATGATGTTTGTTTTTGCTTGGAATGAGTGGGCTGAAGGGGCATACATGGAACCTGATAAGCAATGGAAATATGGCGTTTTAGAAGCAGTTAGAGATGCGCTTATGGAAACTGGTGAATTCCCTGGGTCAGAACGCTAGGTGGTATAAGCATGAAAAGATTACTTTACACAATTTCTTGGGTTATAAGATATATTTATAATCCTTTTTTAATTGAAAAAATAAAAAGAAGTGTATATTTGATGAAATGGTATTGCTATATTCCTCAATTTAAGGCAGTAGGGAAGAATACTTATGTCGGCAAAAATTTAAGGGTACGCGGAGCAAAGTACATATCAATTGGAAACAATTTTCAAGCAGGGAAGGATCTGCTTTTAGAAGCTTGGGACGAATACCGAGGTGATAAATTTATACCGGAGATTGTTATTGGAGAAAATGTCAATTTTACAGATTATATTCACATTTCATGTATTAAGAAAATCGAAATAAGCGATGGTGTGCTTTTAGGACAACATGTATTTATAACTGATAATTATCATGGTAATACTGCTAAATATGAGCGTGAAATTCGACCGATAGACAGAAAGTTATCCAGTAAAGGTGAAGTTAAGATTGGAAAAAATGTTTGGATAGGACAAAGCGTTGCAGTATTAGCGGGGGTTACAATTGGTGACGGAGCGATTATAGGTGCGAATGCAGTAGTGACAAAAGATATACCGGCATACACAGTGGCAGTTGGCATTCCTGCACGTGTAATAAAAAAAATACTTTAATGAAGAATGGGTAGTAAGCTACGTGGTTCATGGAGGGAAGTGTGAATCCGCAGCCTGAATTTTGGGCGCACTATTTCCATGGTAAGGAAAACCCGAAAAATGATTTATCTTGCCTGTGCAGCACACTGCTGCTGAGTGAGTTTTATTGTTTACGGGTCAGTTCTCTGCACTCTGAGGAACTGAAGAGTGTTACTAAGGGTAAGTATAACGGGCTTCTACTGGGGCAGGTTCACAGTGGTTTCATAGTCATTCGGCTGGAATTCCTTGCTATTGGCGAGCGTGTGGAAGATGTAGGTAAGCATCATCCTTGCAATTGCAATAATGGCTTTCTGGCTCTTCTTGCCACGGCTTTTACGGCGCCTTTTGCTTTTTATAGCGGTAAGTGCGCACTGAATCAGTAAAGGCTCCAGGCACTGCATGGCTTTAGATTGCCTGATAGATTTCTTTCTGTTGGCATTTTCATTACTGGCAGGGGTAAGTTGATGAAATACCAGGGAATGGAGAAGAATCACCAAGTTTTAGAGAAGAACCGTTTTGGAGAAGAACCATTAAGATTTCGATATTTGGAATTGATGTTGATGAGGTCATACATAAATTAATTGATCGATATGAAAGGAACAGATGAATAGAAAAAGTTTAAAGGCCAATACCATTTTTAATGCCGTCAAAACATGTTCATCAATTGCATTCCCGCTCATCACATTCCCATATGTATCTCGCGTGTTACTTGCGGAAAATGTAGGTAAAATTAATTTTGGCCTGTCAATTGTCTCGTATTTTTCACTAATCGCATCATTGGGAATCACAACATATGCAATCCGGGAATGTTCCGGAGTGCGCAATGACAAAGACAGACTGAGCAAGACCGCAAGCCAGATTTTTTCTATCAATATTGTCAGCACAGTTGCGGCATACCTGGCATTGGCTTTAACCCTTATATTTTATCATAAGCTGGATCAGCATAGGCTGCTGATCATTATTCAAAGCTTTAGTATTGTCGCAACGACGCTTGGCGCTGACTGGTTGAATTCGGCCATGGAGGACTTCCGGTATATTACGCTGCGAACAATAGCTTTTCAAATGGTCAGTTTTATACTGATGTTTATTTTTATTCATAAGCCGGAAGACTACATGAAATATGCGTTAATTAGTCTTCTCTCATCAGCCGGAGCCAGCATGGCAAATATTTGGTATCGACGAAGATATTGCCGCGTTTATTTCACACTGAAAATAGAGTGGAAAAGGCATATGACACCGGTTCTGTTATTGTTTGCAATGATTCTTGCACAAACATTGTTTAACAATGTCGATATAACAATGATCGGTATTATTATCGGAGATACAGAGGTGGGATATTATAGTTCGGCGCATAAGATCATGAATTTGATTAATCAGGTTGTGGCATCAATTTGCTGGGTGCTTATGCCCCGGTTATCGTTCTATTTTGCCGAACAGGACTTTTCAGAAATCAACAGGTTACTTAGAAGGACACTCGCTTTTAATCTGACGGTTGGACTTCCATGTATTACAGGAGTATGCATGCTTGCTAAGGATATTATCCTTGTTGCAGCAGGATACGGCTATTTGCCAGCTGTGCCGGTGCTTCAGATTTTAATGCTGGCATTTGCTTTTATGTTGGTGGGCGGGAATTTCTTGGGGAATGAAATCTTGCTTCCATCCCGACAGGAAAAATATTTTATGGTTGTGTGCTGCATTGCAACGGCGGTAAATATAGCTGCAAATTCAGTTATTATACCTTTATATGGCGCTGAGGGCGCAGCTGCAACTACGGCATTTTCCGAGATGCTTATGTTTGTGCTGCTGCTTTGCAGAAAAGATAAACGTATTGTTTTAAAACCTTTGTATAAGCTTGTCATTCCACCCGTTGTTGGCTGCATTGCTATCGTAGTATGTTGTGCTGTGATGTCAGGCGTTCAGCAGTTGTGGTTACGACTTTTCCTTAGTGTTGCCAGCAGTGTAACTGTATTTTTTATCATTCAGCTGCTTATGAAAAACGATATTGTCCTATATGTATATAATTCTATAAAAAGCAAAATACGCAGTGGAGGGCAGGAGATTTGAAAGAAGTGTCCGTGGTTGTTGTTACCTATAATCCTTCTTACAGCAAATTATTTTATACCCTACAGTCTATTATATGGCAGGAAAATATAGATTTTGAAATAGTCATTGCAGATGACGGCAGCCTTGATTTCGATAAAGAAAGGATTGAAGAATGGTTTAAATCCAAGAGATTTCAGGATTATAAATTTGTCATTAATCCAATTAACCGTGGCACAATGAAAAACGCGATTTCCGGGTGGAGAATAGCTGAAGGAAAATATATTAAGCAGCTTTCGCCGGGGGATATGCTTTATGAAAAAGACACACTGAAAAAAGCAGTGCAATATATTGAGCAGCACAAGCTTGGACTGGCTTTTGGGTTAGCGGCCTCTTATCAGTTCGAAAATGCTGATATCAAATTAATAAATCTTTATAATCCAGGGGATTTAAAACCGTATTATGCAAATGATCATAAATGGATACAGTTTAATTATTTGATCAAAAGGGATTATGTGAATGGAATGGCATATATCGCCAGAAAAGATTTACTGCTGCATTATAGCGGGTTACTGGAAGAGAAAGTAAAATATGCTGAGGACTGCACTTATATATTAATGATAGCGGATGATGTTTCGGTTGGGTGCAAACGGCCACTTCCCGCGGCCATCAGGGCCGCATTTTCCGGCCAGTCAGGGCCATATTAAGCGGCCAGTTTAG
>CANPZE010000097.1 GCA_947589315.1 uncultured Lachnospiraceae bacterium
ACCTCCGTCTCCCATACGTACCGGCAATCCGGCATCAGCGTTTCACCCTCATAAGGGATCTGATTCATCCGGCGGCTTTGTGTATATCCGCTGTCCCAGACTACCCTTGTTCCCTGGCGGACAAGAATTCTGTATCCCTTCTGATACCAGTTTCTTTCCTCTGTCTCTACTCTCCAGGAGAACACCGGAGCCAGCGTGTCTATCCCCAACGGGTTAACTTTATTTTCTGTTCTCAAATCCGTAACCGTCATCACAATACTCCCCCAGTTCTTTTGTTATTCTGATGTTGCCAGGGCAATTCCCCTTCCCCGCTCTCCCACCGCACAGTAATAATGGTACACGACTCCTTCATGGCAAAACACATATGGCTTATGAGCAAACATCTTATCATAAGCCTCTGACGGCTTCACGAGAGGGGATCCTTCCCATTTCGTCCAGTGCACCAGATCCTCAGAACAGGCAAACGTGTCATAAGCCATCCCGTCTCTTGCTACAAAATAATGCATTACCCAAAGATCCCGAAAACGGAGCACCTGAGGATCACCCGCAATATTCCATCGATCCGTAATCTCATTAGACACCACCGGTTCCGCTCCGAACCGTTTCCAGTGAACCATATCCCGGCTCACTGCCATCCCGATTCTCTCGATTCCCAGTCGTCCCGCCTTTGCATTGTAAAACATCACAAATGGATAGCCCAGTGTCTCCCCCCTGTCCCAAATTACATTACTCTTGTAAATCGTCGTCGTCTCAAAAGCTCTCACATCTGGATCTTCACTGGTGAGAATCGGCTCCGGCAGCCGTACGAAACTCCCCGGTTCCAGTGTCTCTGACCAGGCAATGCCCATTTTCAGCGGATCCGGCTCATATCCCGGCAGACAGCCGCCAATATATGTCATCCAGTATTTTCCCTCATAGGAGTGAATCCCATGATTTCCGTCCCAGTCCGTATCCAGCAGGCAGAGGCTTCCGTCCGCCTGAAGGCAGTCCCAGCCCGCTTCCTTATGAGCCAGCAGCCTGCCAGTGATCCGCCAGTGAAACAGATCCTCCGACTCCGCCATCCAGGTCTCATATCCGGAACGGTCCGCTTCCGGGTCAAATCTGGCGTAAACCATTGCAAAGGTTCCGTCCCTTTTCCGAAAAACATTAGGACAATCGATGCTCGCTCTCTTCTCCCACAGGACGAACCCATGCTTTACCGGAGTTTCCATCTTCCGGTAAACCTCCCTCATTCTCTCTTCAGATATCCTCATTCCCTGTTCCCATCCCGGCAGCCTCCTTTTTCCGGAGATCCTTCATTCCCATAATTTCCCTTGTCTCCTCCGGCGTCGCCGTCTCCAGTCCCATCGCGCGAATCAGCTCCGCAAGTCTCTTCACAAGCTCATAATTCCATTGCGCCTGCCTTCCCGGCGCAAGGTATGCACTGTCCTCAAATCCGATACGAACCACACTTGCTCCCAGAGCAATGGCGGCAGCCAGAAACTCCCAGTTTTCTCTTCCGTAATGTGTCACGCCCCATCGCGCATTCGCAGGCACGGCTGACCGAAACGCAAGCAGACAGGGAATATCCGCCTGCATCCCTCCTCTGTGTCCAAAAACAAGATTATAAAAAACGGGAGAACGATAAGCCGTTTCACGCCTGCTTCTCTCGATATTATAAATCATACCGATATCAAACACTTCGACCTCAGGAATGATCCCGCGATCATAGGAGGCCTTCGCACAGTAATTAATATCCTCAAAAGTATTGATGTACACCGCTTCTCCCAGATTCGTCGTCCCTCCATTTAAAGACGAGCTCTCAACCCTCCGGTAATTCAGCGGATTGCACCGCTCCACAATATTCATATCGGAAACGCCGCCCGTGGAAGCCTGCACGACCACATCCGTACGGGCCAGAATTTCCTCGAAGGATGCTATAAAATCCGTGATGTCCGAGGTCAGAGTGCCATCCGGTCTGCGGCAGTGCAAATGACACATCCCAGCCCCTGCAAGCACACTTTTCTCTACATCCTCAGCCAGCTTTTTCTTATCCACCGGCGCTCCGGCCCGAACCGGAGCCAGCGAAATGATAACCTTCCTCATAGACGGATCCGTCCTTTCTTTTATTCTCACACAAGCATTTCCACAATCCTGCGCAGCGTATCCTCTTCTCCTGCATTTCCAGGAAAAATAATATAGGACATACCGGGGAATCTGCTCTCAGGCCCGAGCTTCCATACCGGAATCCCGGGCTGCACCTGACCTTCCGCCTGCGCCCGCTTTACCCTGAGTCCCCGTGTCCCAATATCGCTGGATGTAATTCCTCCCTTCGCGATCAGAAACCGGGGGGATCTTCCCAAACGGATGACCACATCCGTAACCGCGCTGGCAATCCGCGCTGACAGCCCAAGAATCTGTTCCGGTGTCATTCCCTGCGGAGCAACAGCTTCCCGACTGGTATAGACAACCGCCGTCCGTCCCATTCTCATTGCTTTCTCCGCTCTTTGGGCAGCCCTTGCCGCCTCATCCTCAAGACCTCCCGATACCTGCCAGGCACTGGCCCGGAACTCGATCCATTCAAGCGGTAGTCCGGAAGCTTTTAAACATTCCAGCTGTTTTGTTGTTTTTTTTACATAAGAGCCAACCACCACCATACCGCCATAATCCGTTTTATCTCTGACCAGCTCACCGCGAGTGAGCAGCGGGCGATCCGGAATATTTCCGAATACTCTGGGTACTGCAGCCGCACTGCGGAACAAATATTCCTTCCCGCGCTTCATCAGCCGCATGAGCACAATGGCAAGAGCCTTTATATCTGCCTCCTCCACGGCATCCACGGCAATATAATAAAATCCTTTGAGAGTGTACAGCTTCTCTTCCAGTTCCTCAAACCTGAAACTTCGCAGTTCCTCCAGAGTAATACCGACCACGTTCGGAATTTCATTTGTCTCATAACTGGTTTTCCTGGAATTTTCGCCGCCATTTTTTGCCAGAGCAGCGCATTTTTCACGTATGTATCCTGCCAGATCCGAATGTGCGTACCCGAAGGTTTTATCCTTCGCAAACTCGGTCTGCGCGGCGGGAACAAGCTCTGTACCCTCTTTTACATAATGAACGCCATTGATCGTATACCGTCCTCCCTCCCTGAAAAACGGACAGAAAATCTCACCGGCATAATCCATTCCAATTTCCCTTTGCAGCGTGTCACGCAGAACCCTGGTTTCCAGAGGAAAATGCCCCCGCAGCGTGGAGTCTCCCCTGGAAATCAGCAGGAAATCCCTGGCAGTCTGCTTCGCCGCCCGCGCGATATGTTCCGCAATCTCTCTGTGAACATCCTCTGTCTTCACAGCCGAAAAGCTCCTGGAATTCGTCAGAACAAAAAACATATTCTGAGGAGAAGAAAAAGCGTTCCGCAGGCTCTCCATCTCCCAGTCGGTATACACGTCAATATCATGAACCGTCTGAATACCGGTGGGATCATCGTCCAATACCACAACCTTCCTGTGGAAGTTCTGATATTCCTTTTGAAACAGCTCATCGATCTCCTCCGGCGTCCCTTTATCCCGCCACAGCCCCTCACAGGCCTGAAGCGCGGATGCCATATCCCGGTTTTTTAACTTTTTTTCCATATCTATTCTCTCAATCCTCTCCACGCCAGAGGCAGCCAGATCATCATCTCGCCCCGGCCTCGGTTATCCCATGCGAAATAGGGAATCATCCTTGCCCTTACAGGTATCGGCTCCTCTTCCTCGAAGTCCTGATACAACGCATCCCGGTCAAATTCTCTGTGTCTGGTGCACAGCAGTGTTGTTTCCAGCGCGCGAACCACCCTGCCATCGATCTCATAATCCGTTTCAATAAATACAGGAGACATGGGCATAAGCAGATCCTCAAGGTATTCTGTTCCAACATCAGGGGACTCTACGCAATATACCAGCGGACCTCGTTCTACAGCGATCTGATTACGGTTTTCCTCCACAAGGCCGTGTCCTCTCGTCAGTCTCGGCTTCATCCCCAGTTCCAGACACACGGCATCCTTCCCTGACTCCCTGATTTCCACTGCGAGATAACTTCCGGCATCCTTTGCCGTAAGTTCACGCCTGACGCCGCAGCAGGTCAGACTGCCTGCTCTCACCCAGAAAGGAATACGCACATGCAGCGTAAAGGAAACCGGACAATGTGCTTCAACAGAAAAGCTCACTGAACCATCCCACGGATAATCCGTTTCCTGTTCCAGAATAAAGGATGATCCATTTGCAAGGGTAAATGATGCGCGATTTGCCCCGTAAAGTCCTGTCCATACCCCGTTTTGATCCACCGCATAGGCATACTCCGCCGATTCAGCAATAGTGCGGGCAAGATTTGGCGGACAACAGTAGCTCAATATATATTCGGACCTTTCCTGTCCCCAGATCAGCTCATAGGGCAGTTCTTTAGCACGGCGAAGCATATTTTCATAAAAAAATCGTTTTCCATCCATACTGATCCCGGCAAGACTGACATTCAGCAGCATCCGCTCCAGGGTGTCCATATATTCCGCCTTCGGCTCTATGCAGAACATCCTCCATGCCCAGAAAATTCCGCCCAAAGCTGCGCAAGTCTCATTATAGGCTGTCACATTGGGCAGCTGATATTCATATCCGTAGGCCTGATGCACCAGCTGATGGCGTAAAAAATTGCCATAGGGAGATGCACCGTTATAGAGGGCCCCACACCCGCCGGTAATATACATTTTCTGCGTAACCAGATTGTGCCAGACGGAATCCAGCACTTCCCTGTAGTCCGGGTCGCCGGTTTCCATATACAGATCCGCCAGACCGGCATACAGATAATTCGCGCGCACCGCATGACCCACGATCTTCCGGTGTTCCTTCAAATGCAGACGATCCTGATTATCATCCAAACCGTCTTCCACTGAGTCACGCAGCTTTACAGCCAGTCCCGCCAGCTTCAGGTACTCTCCATTCCCCGTCGTACGGTACAGTTCCAGAAGGCCCATATAATGGGACGGGCAGACAGCGGTCCTGACCTCTCCGGTCCGCAACCCTTCCTCGTACATCTGCTTCAGATAACCGGCGGACTTCTCTGCTACACGAAGGAAGCTGTCCTTTCCGGTCAAACGGTAATACAAACAGGCAGAGGTGAACATATGTCCCATATTGTAAACTTCAAAATCATTGATATCACCCTGACGGAAAACACCGTTTCCTTCCCGTTCTCCGATGATCTGTTTTGTGGACAGATAGCCGTCCGGCAACTGTGCGCGCCCAAAAAGAGCAATATACTCTTCCAGCTGATCCAGAAGCTTCTGATTGTCCGTCTTTACTGCCGTATAAACCCCTGCTTCCATCCATTTATAGAAATCTCCGTCTCCAAATACGGTTCCGTCAAAGCTTCCCTCCGCCTCCCCCGCGGCGATTCTGAAATTTTCCAGCACATGGCTGATATCCCTGCTTTCAAACATCCGCTGCAGATGAACTACTGTCGTATTGGCACAGGTATCAAACCGTTCCCTGTACACCCCGCCTGTCCAGTCGATATTCTGATATGGAATAGCAGAAACCTTTGCATAAGGGGACTGTCTTGTATCTGTTATCATACCGGCACCTCACATCCTTTCGCCTTCAGCGCGGCCGCCCCAAATCTCGGGCTGGAAAGTACCGGAATCCCGCACGCATCCTCCAGATCCCTCTCTACATATGCCATGGAGCCCTGGGCAAGCACGATGACGTCTGCCTGTTCCCGAATCTTTTCTGCCGCCTCCAGCAAAAGCCTCCTGAATTGTGTCTGATCCAGACCAAAAGCCCCATCCACCAGACATTCCGTCAGCGTAATATGCTTTCCCATAGCGCGGGCGACGCGGGAAATCGTATTTTTTGTGGGTTCCAGCGTCGTCTTCAGCGTCGCCAGTACACCGATCCGGCTGCCAAGACGCACTGCCTCCCTGCACATTTCTTCATCAATGCGCACCACAGGCACACCAATATATGCCGCGACCAGCTGAGCCGCATCCGCTGCCTCTCCCACCGAAGAACAGATATTAAGAATCGCGTCTGC
>CANPZE010000098.1 GCA_947589315.1 uncultured Lachnospiraceae bacterium
ACCCATGCAAGCTGGTCACGGGCTTTCAGTTCCTCGGTGACACCCTCCGCCTCCTGCATCTGCGAGACGATACACGCCAGCCGGTCAGCGGCCTGTTCGTTCAGGTCAGCAAGATATGTCCAGAGTTTTCCCGACAGAAGCAGGGCATTGTACTGACCGGGCCGGTGTTCTTGCAGAAACACCTTGTGCATCTGGCCCCACCGCCCAATGGGGCGGCTTTCCTCCGGCAGCTCCAGATCGGGGATGTAGTAGTCTCCCGCCAGAGTGTAGCTGATGCCGTTTTGATGGATTTTCTTTGGTAAATGCTCCATAGTCGACCTCCTGTATTCAGTTTTTTCAGAATCCAGTTGACCGTGTCCCTGTTCATGATAAATTCAAGGCAACTGAACTCTTCACGAACAAGTATGGCATATCTTTGCCACAATGTCAAGTGAAGAATTCAATAACAGATATAGAAATGTTCAGGCTTCCGAAATATTCGTGTCATGCGATTACTGTTGATTTCACTTTCTCTTTGTTATATCCTTTTTAATGTAGCGATTTTATAGTTTGAATTTAGCTATCCTGTATGGATAGAATGTTTTTTGCTGACAAGGAGACAAGGATGAATTATAAAATTTTAATTGCAGATGACGATACAGAGCTGGTAAAAATGCTGCGTACTTTTTTTGAACTCAGAAACTATACGGTTATCACAGCATCCGATGGGGCCGAGACTTTGAAAATGATTGAAAGGAAGCCAGATATTATTTTGCTGGATATAAATATGCCCAAAGCTGACGGTATCGAAGTATGTCAGAGAATCCGTGATAAGGTATCATGTCCGATTCTATTTCTGACTGCTAGAGCCGATGAGCAGGATCGTGTCAATGGCCTAATGTCAGGCGGTGATGACTATATTCTGAAACCCTTTAGTCTAAAAGAACTGGAAGCCCGGATTATCGCACACTTAAAAAGAGAAGAACGCCGTGAGAAGAAATCCACTTATCGTTTTCAGGGGGATCTGTCTATTGACTATTCTGCTAAAACCGTTCAAATCAGCGGACAGGATATTGAATTTACAAAACTTGAATACAGCATTATAGAATTTCTTTCCATGAATCCGGGGATTGTCTATGATAAAGAACGGATTTATGAAAAAGTCTGTGGATATGATGGAGATGGGGACAGCCGGGTAATTACAGAACTCATCCGGCGTATTCGGAAAAAAATAGAGAAGTACACAGATACGGAATATATCGAAACAGTCTGGGGGATGGGTTACCGATGGGGAAAATAAGAGATAAAGTAAAAAATCTTTCTGTTAGAAAGACAATTATGCTGTATTTAATAATAAGTCTGTTAATAAGTTTTCTTTTATCCGCTTATATTACGTGGGCAGCCTCTAAAGTCCAGGAACAAATCTGGTGGAAATATACGGATGAAGATACCTATTTTGCGGCAGTTGAAATGGAAAATGAAGGCTATATGGCGCAGATTCCCCGCCCGGAAAGTTACGAAATGAGCAACATAGATCATGGCATATCTGAAGCCTGTGATTTCCTGCAAACCTATTCAGTATTGCTATTCTCTGTCGTTGGCAGTTGCGTCTCCGTATTTCTTTTTTACAGAAATAAACTCAAAAAACCCATTGAGGAACTAGAGATGGCCTCACAAAGAATTGCGGACAACGATCTGGATTTCAGAATCACTTATGAAAACAGAGATGAGATGGGGCATCTGTGCCATGAATTTGACCGTATGCGTGGACAGTTGGAAGAAAATAATCGAAAACTCTGGCACATGATTGAAGATGAACGGGCGCTGCGGTCTGCTATCGCCCATGATATTCGCTCGCCGCTTTCTGTCTTGAAAGGTTATCAGGAAATGTTGATTGACTATTTCCCCGACGGAACCATTGACAGGGAAAGGACTGTGGAAATGTTGCAGGAAGGTATGAAACAAATACGCCGCATGGATGTCTTTATTGATTCCATGCAAAAAATGAACAGTCTGGAACACCGGACACTGAAAGCGGAACCGATTTCTTCTGCACAGCTTGAAAAAGACATCCAAAGAGAGCTGGATATTCTGGGAAAAGAAAAAAGAACCCATTTGTCCGTATGTAAAACAGACGAAATATTCTGCGGGGATCAGGAAGTGATTATGGAGGTTCTGGAAAATTTATTATCCAACGCCATCCGATATTCCAGAGAGCAGATTGATATAAAAGTATCTCTGACTTCCGAACTGCTGACGATTTCCGTACAAGATGACGGAAATGGATTTTTAGAGGATGCAGAAAAAGTAACCAGCGCCTTTCATCAAAAAAACATTAAAGACAGCCTGACGCACACAGGAATGGGGATGTATCTTGCCCGGCTGTACTGTGAGAAGCATGGAGGAAAACTGCTGTTAGATAATGAAAAATCAGGCGGGGCCATTGTGACCGCTATATTTCACCGGATCGCATAAGCGATCCGTTTTTTTTCTGCCATTGTCTTTTTGTTGTTATTTTGCATTTACAATGAGAATAACAAAAAGAAAGAGGTGACGCTTATGAAAGCAATTATACGGCGGGAATTTCTAAATTACCTGAAAAGGCCCTTATTCTGGATTGCCATTGTCGTTGTGATGTTTGGTGTCTTTCAGCAGTTAAATCCTTATCTGAACATCCATTACATCACGTCAGAAGAGGAACTAGAAAATGAGTATCCGGAAACGGTTCAAGAAGGTGAGGTTTTTGAGGGATATATTCCTGTAAACGCGGAAGAACACAGAGAACTTTGGGAAAATGTTATTGAGGAAAGTCTGGTTTCGGACTTTGGCATGAGCAATGACGAGGCATCCAGTGTTATTCAGAAAATGAGTGGGATGGAGATTAACGAAGCCTGCCGTTATCTGGAAGATGAGTACGGATACTATAATGCAGAATATACATGGGAAGATACGGCTTACCGTAAAGGCACAATGGATGAAATCAATGCTTATATCAAAGAAGAACTGGAAGAACATCCATTTTCCTGGTACTTTTCCAAAAAATTTGCAGATTTTACAGGGCTGTTTATGGGTTTTACAGCAACGATTCTGCTTGCCGTTCTCTTTATGCAGGACATGAGAAAGAATACCTATGAACTGCTTCATACAAAACCTATCAGTGCCACGCAGTACATCATTGGAAAAGTTGCAGGAGGGTTCCTGATCTGCCTTTTGATCCTCGGAATATTAAATCTGGTATTCTGGGCGGCCTGCATGATTTGTACCAGCGGTAATGGTTTTGAGATACGATTGACTGATTTTCTTCTGGCAACCTGCCAGTATATTCTGCCGAATATGCTGATGATTGTATGTGTGTATACTATCGTAGCACTTTTATTTAAGAATCCACTTCCTGCGGTTCCCCTTTTATTCCTGTATATGATTTACTCCAATATGGGAAGCCGAAATGCAGAAGGCGTTTACGGATATTACGGGCGGCCATTAGCGATTATGGTTCGTTTTCCGGGAATGTTTTTTGATGTAACTCCGCCGCCGCGGGCAATGGTAAACCAGATTTGTCTGCTGATTGTTTCCGCAGTCATCGTTCTCATTGGAATACAGCTTTGGAGGAGGCGAAGAATATGATAATGACAGAAAGAAAGATCAGCCTTCCGGCATATAAGCTGGCATACGCTTTTTGCTTTGTTGTGATATTAAGTCTGATCCGTGGTATCAGTTTTTCTTATGAAATTGGCATTGCTATGGAAGCTCCTATGGCTATACTTGCTATGGTTTTCTGTGCGGACACATATACACAGGAAATCACTTCAAAACGGTCAGAAATACACCGCTTATATCCCATGAAAAAACGTCTTGCTTCCATGGGAATACGGATGTTGGTACAGGAGATTGTTCTTTTTGCATTGAGTGCTATTGGCTACGGTATGTTTTATAGTTTTCAGCATCCGCAGTCCCTTTATAAAGCCGGACAAAGCACAGAAACGGAACTACAGATGTTTTTCCTGTTTTTAGCAGCAATGGTGGTAACTCTGTGGTTTTGGGGCATCCTATCAAATCTTCTGGCCTGCCTGTTCCGAAATATGTGGGTGGGTATCGGGTGCGGCATTGTCCTTTGGCTCGTCACAAATTCTACTTTGGGTGAAAATGTGTTGGGCAACTGGAATCTGTTTTCTTATGCTTTCCGCAATGTCATGGACAGCCGGGATTTTGGATGGCTGTGCGGCAAAGCCCTGTGTCTGCTGTTATGCGTATTGATGACACTTTTGATGCCGAAAATAATCAAGAAAAGAGGTTGAACGATATGAGTATTAAAATCAATGATCTGACAGTAACATTTAAAAATAAAGTAACTGCGATTAACCATGCCGATCTGGAAATACCGAATGGAGTTTTTGGACTCCTGGGAGAAAACGGGGCCGGAAAAACTACTTTAATGAGAGTTCTTACCACTGTCCTTACCCCGACCAGTGGTACGGTAAGTATGGACGGAATTCTTTATTGTGAAGGAAATTACCCGAAAATCCAGCACAGGATTGGCTATCTTCCGCAGGAAATTGACTTGTACCCCGGACTGACGGTTCAGGAATGTCTGGAATATATGGGGGATCTTGCTGGTGTACCGAAAGAGGAATGCCGTAAGCGTATCCAGTATTACCTTGAAAAAACCAGCCTGACTGAACACCGGAAGAAGAAAATGAAACAACTTTCCGGCGGAATGAAGCGGAGAGTTGGTTTAGTACAGGCGCTTTTAAACGAACCGAAATTTCTGATTGTGGATGAACCGACAACAGGGCTTGATCCAGAAGAACGAATTCGCATCCGAAATTTGTTAGTTGATTTTTCAGAAAACCGAACAGTTCTTTTCTCCACTCATGTAGTAGAGGATCTGGCAGCGGTTTGTAATCAGCTTGCCGTTATGAAAAAAGGCCAGTTCCTATATGCTGGAAGTATGAAAGAATTGGTTAGAACGGCCAAAGGACACGTTTGGATTTGTCGGCTTCGTGATGAAGTACAGGCACGAGAAATTGAAAAAAAATATCATATCTCATCTAAACAATTATCGGAAGATGGTGTACAGATAAGACTGATCAGCGAAAAAATGCCGAATATAGAGTGCGTTTCCGTGGAACCCACATTGGAGGATGCGTACATTTATATTTCCGGCCAACAAGCATAACTCGATTCATCTTTTAGTGCAGCAGCAAGAAAGCCCCTCCGCCTATGGGAGGGGCTTTCTTGCTGTTATACAGTAATATTGGGGATTTCCCCGACAAAGTTATAAACAATTCTGACTTCCTGCACCTTCTGGCCGTCCACCTTTTTGACCTCGCCAATCAGGATTTTGCTGATAAGACGGTTCAGTACGGACTCGTCCAGTTCCTTAATGGCGGCATAGCGCCGGATTTCCTTGATAAAGGTTCGGACTTCGCTTTCCTGTGCGTCCGCCCGGCTCTGCATCACCGCCAGATCGTGCAGGCGTTTCTGGTTGGATTCCTGCTCCTGTTCCAGTGCCGCCGTCAGCTTCATAAACCGCTGTTCGGTCAGGACGCCTTTGGCCTTATCGGTGTACAGGCTCAAAAACATCCCGTCAATTTCCTGATTCCGGGCTTCCAGCCGTTTCCGTTCCTTCTCAGTCTGGGAAGCGTCCACCAGATACCGGCGCTCCATCCGGCTGCTGAGCCGCTGGTAGAACGCATCGGCGTCCTTCATAGCCTGTGCCGCTAATTCCTGTATATCCTTCAGTACCAGATTGTACAAATCCCTTGCCTCAATCTTGTGGCTGGTACAGGCGTTCTTGCCCAGCCGATTGTAGGTCTGGCAGATATAGTATGCCTTATCAATCGGCTCCCGCATCTCGCCGGTAAAACGGTTCTTGCCGGTTCTGCCGACCTTTTCATACCGCACCTGCATGGACTTCCCGCAGGTGGCGCAGTAGACCAGCCCGTGGAACAGGTTATAGAAGGGGCAGGCGTTGCCTTTCATAATGGTTGGCCTGCGGTCAATGATTTCCTGCAC
>CANPZE010000099.1 GCA_947589315.1 uncultured Lachnospiraceae bacterium
CAATGTATGAGACGCTAAACCATATGGAGAAATGGATGAACAGCCGCCAGTTTTTGCGCTGCCATCAGAGCTATTTGGTCAATATGAAATATATTGACCGAATCGAACGGTATAAAGCGGTTTTATATAACGGAAATGATATCCCAATACCAAAAGAAAGATACAAAAAAGTGCTGGATACCTATATTGCATATAAAGGAGAGGTGTAATGGCGGAATATATAGAAAGCATACTGATTATCATTCTGGAGGTGTTTTGCTGCCGGATCTTTTTTGGGATTTTTGGGACGGCGAGAAAGGAAATGAAGATAGCAGCCGAACGGAGTTTATTACTGCTTTTGATGCTGGAATTTTTTGGCTGTGCATTATTTCTTGGAAACTGGATCTTATTAAAAGCGTTTTGTGTGGTGCTTGGGATCAGCATTGTTATGTATTATATTATCGAAATCAGCTTTCTCAAATCCCTGATCCTCTCTTTTCTGTATGAAGGAATGATGTTTGCCGTGGATTATCTGACCTATCTGTTATGCATTTCCCTTTTTCCGGGCATTACGGAAGCAAACAGCAATTATTTTTTGCAGGGCGGGCTGTTTGTCTTGCTGGATAAGATTTTGCTTTTTTGTATCATTATTTTCATCCGCTGGGCAGTCTTTGCAGGTGAAACCGGGCGCATGCGGGATTCACAGTGGCTAAAATTTATCTTTTTCCCGATCTATACTATATGCACGATAGCAGGGATGGTGTATGTTCTGGAAAATCCGCAGGTGCAGAATAAGGACAGGATTTTCTTTGTGATCGCATTTGGACTGGTGGGAATGAATATTTTGGTGTTTTATCTCCTGGACGATATCATGAAGCGGGAAAGCGAGCGTTACGAGGAACGCATCTTCCGGCTTCAGGTGAAAAACCAGATGAAAATGTATTATTCCATGTCGGAAGACTTGAAAAGACAGCGAAAGAAAGCGCATGAATATAAAAACCAACTGGTATGTATCCAATCCATGTTGGACAGGGATCAGATCAGGGAAGCAGGCCAGTATATTGAACAGCTTGGGAATGGGATAAAAGCAGGATCCGATAACATCTGTACCCACCATGTTGTCGTGGATGCGATCCTGAACGCCAAATATGAGGAGATGACGGAAAAAGACATTGTCTTTGTCTTCCGTCTGGATAATCTGTCAGGCCTGCAGATCTCGGATGAGGATCTTGTCGTGCTGCTGTCCAATCTGTTAAACAATGCGATAGAGGCCTGTGAGAAGTGTGGAGAGAAAAAGATCATCCGGCTAAAGTTTGTGATGGAACCAAATGCGGTAGTCCTTGCCGTAAAAAATACCTATGAGAATGCGCTGATCCGGCAGGATGGGATGCTTCATACCACAAAGGGGGAAGAGGAGGAGCATGGGATAGGCATATCCAATATTGTCCATGTGGTAGAAAAATATGGCGGATCCTATGTAATAAAACCGGAGGATGGGGAGTTTTTATTTTCCATTTTCATTCCCCGGCCGTTATAAAAAATAGTTTTAGCTATCTCTTAGGTGCGGAGCTTTTCAGGATAGGATTTTTGCTTCTTCGGCGGAGCTTCGCATTTTTGTCCGTTTTTTGCCCTGGGCGTCCGTTTTTTGCAATGGCGCTATCTTTTTTTGATACTTTTACCGATAAATAAAGTAACTGCCAGAAATGAAGTTATGAAAAATCAGCACAGATGGCCGACATTGTGTGGTGCTTCTGCCTCAGCCAATGAGACCAGGAAGGAAACAGAAAGTAATTAAAAGCTGCTTCAGAAATATGAAGCAGCTCCAATGAAAGGGGCGATAATATTGAAAATAACAAATATTCATCAAAGCATGACAGAGGCGGATTTTCTGAAAAAAATCAATCGGGAAAATACCTTTGTGCCGCCTCAAAAGGGCGATGCACAAATCGCTGCCTCCCTGCAGATAAGCGATGAAGCACAGAAGCGTTTTGAAGCGGAGATACAGCATTTTGACCGGAGGATTGCCGTGCCGGTGTATAGTGGTATCTATCAGACGGACAAAACGATTGCCTCCGCAGTAGAAGGCTGCAGCAGGGAAGAGCAGATTTTTGTTTATGATATTATCGGACAGAATTTCTTAAAGGGAAACACATCCTCTCTATCGGAAGAAGAACGGCAGGCAAATATTGCATTAGGAATGAAGAAAGCGGAGTATGCCGCCCAGAATTTCATCCCAGAGACAAATAGGGAGAAATTTTTGGATGCAATGAAAAACATCGCAAAAATAGCGAGTGCGGGAAAAGCAGATAAAAATGGCAATATGGATTATGGCATTACGAAAGCCAGCTATCTGGGACATGGGAACGGTCTTGTTGCAACGACAGATACGTTGGATGTAATGAAGCATATGGATTCTGCGGCATATGAAGAATATCAGAGGATCCGTGCGGAGAGCAACGATGAGGAAAGTATGTTCAAAGCGTTCCGGTATCTTTTGGACTGGTATGAAAGGTCCGTAAAAAAACTTCCTCCAAAGAGGCTTTCCTTGCCGGTTTAAGAGACTTTATGGCAAAACATCAAAATTTTTTGTCCGGTCTTTTAACGGCTGAATTATCCGGAAGATCCTGGCAGCATTGATGCAAAGCACAGATCAATTTGTGCGGAAAAAAGCGAAAAAACAGATCAAACAGCTTGGTTAGGAGGGCGCAGATATGGCAAGAATAACAGATTACAGTTTTTTATTTCAAAATATGTTTGGGACAAAAACGCAGATGCTTCCCGGCATGTTCCAGTTGTCACAACTAAACAGCCGCGCTGTGCAGCAACAGTTAAAAGCTGCAGGGATCGACACGCATAGCAAACAGTATAAGGCTGCACTGAAACAGATGCTGTCCAATGCAGACAGTGCGATGTATACGAATATACAAGGCATAAAGAATCTGATGAAGAATTATGACAAAAATGGAGATTTTATTGATCCGATTACCGGATTGACAGGGCTGCTTCTGACAGATGAGAATGCAGTAAGCAGAAAGCGCATTATTTCTATTCCTGAGAGCAGCCGTGAGGAAATGTTTGAATTAACAAAGAAAGAATTCCTACGTGAAAACGGTATCGAAAATGGCGACACAACAAGGCGGTCAGATGTATACACAAATCTTTACCGTAAAATAAAGAAAGATGACCGCCTGGCGGCAGGGTATACTATGGAACAATACGAGCGGGCATACAGGAATGCCTTTATTGCTGCCGCAAAAAAGGCTGATCCGGCATGGAAATCTGGCAATCCGGTTCCATCAGGGGCTTTGGATGGCATTACACGGGAAGCAGTAGAAGATAATTTAAAAACAATAAATGGCAAAATGGCGCAGGCGTCTGTAGATGTAAAAATATAGAAGATATTTCACTCTATAATCCTACCATCTTCGATTCTTATTACTCTGCTACATTGCTCTGCCACTGCCAGATCATGAGTAACTATAATAATTGTTCTCCCTTGTTGATTCAAATCAATAAATACTTTCATAATTTCTCTGGTGGTCTCAGTATCCAAAGCCCCCGTTGGCTCGTCTGCCAAAATCAACGAAGGTTCGTTTGCGATTGCTCTGGCAATCGCTACACGTTGCTTCTGTCCGCCTGAAAGATTATTGACAGGCTTGTCGGCAAAATCCTGCATCTGTACCATTTCAAGCATTTTCAGAGCAATTTCCTTTCTCTCTTTTTTCCTTTTTTTCTTACCTCTTGATGCAAAATCCAGAGGAATCATTACATTATCCAATGCAGTAAATTCTTCTACCAGCGCAAAGTCCTGCATCACCATACCAATTTTCTCGTTACGGATAGCCGCCATCTTTTTCTCGGAAACCTTACCAATTACCATACCATCAATACAGTATTCTCCTGAATCATAACCATCAATGCAGGCAAGAATATGTAATAATGTAGATTTTCCGGCTCCTGATGTCCCAACGATCGCTACCATTTCCCCGCTTCCTACCGTTAAAGATACACCATGAAGCGCCTCAAAAGCATTGCTTTTTCCTTTATTATATGTTTTTATAATATTATCTAATTTAACCATTTTAATCCCCCTTTCTGAGCGACTTGTCGCGAATAGGCGATGAGAAAGCTGCGTAGCAGTTTCTCATCTGCCATCAAAGCAATTTGTTTTCGCTCAGAAACAAATTGCCGTGTGAAAAATAAGCTATCGAGCTTATTTTTCACACTATTCTATCTCCCTTAAAATATCTTTGGCTGATCTCTTTCCGATCAGTAGAAAGGACAGCACAATACTAAATACAATAAAAAACACTATCATCACGAAACATCCCAATAGCTGCCAGCCTCCCAGAGAAAAAACGGTTCTGTCTAATGCCCCCGTTTTTTCACAAATGGCAATGCAAAGTATGGTAAACAGAAATATCCCCATCTGCATGATGACCACACTTAATCCATGAACAGATACACATTTTCTCCATGTCATTCCCAGCATATAATAAATGGAATAATTATGCATGTTTTGCCGTATCATAATTACCGTACTGCTGATAATAGACAGCAACGTAAGAATGATCATAGCAATTAGAATAGGAATTAACATATTCATCTGATTCATAATATATTCCATACTGTTTTCCCGCATTTCTGCCGATGTATGACGAAATACATAACGTCCATTGACCGCAAGATATTTTGAATTGTGATCTTTTTCCTTCTGTGTAATTCCCGTATCATATTGTATAAAACATGGGCCTGATATGATATACGGCCATATACATGTTTCCCCCTTTATCAAATTTTTCTGTTCCGCTGCAGCATGAATCTGATTATTATGTTCTATATCCCTCTTTGACACAAATACGATTGCCCTCTCCTCCTCGTCCCTGTGAAACGGATAATAATAATCTCTAAAATCAGAATATTCTCCATAATGTATCGGACGCATGATCGGACTCGCTCCATCCGCAAGGATACCAACCACCTTAGCCTGAATTGGTTTTGACAGCTTGCAATCCCTTGACTCCTTTACCACATCAGAGGTTGTCAGTGTTATAATATCTCCCACTTTATGGCTCTCCTCCTTCTGTGCCAATACGATCTCGATCATATCGGTGTCTGCGTCCTCTGTTCGGAGCCAGCGTCCTGTTTCTATCTCAGGAGTATATGCAGAGATCAATTCGTCATCATATCCAATGACCGGGGACCATGAGCCAAATTCCTCCTTTTTATTATCAATATCAAATGTCATCTGTATAGAATAAGAACTAACCATATGTGCCTTCTTTAGATATTTTTCCACATCAGAAGACTCCGTAAAAGGAAGATATCGCTGGCCAGTTCTCCCTAACAGAGTAGTTATATGCATATTCAGGCCATCTCCCTGAAAAAAATTTTCCAAAGGTCTATATTTTTCATATCTGGAGACGATTGCAGAAATAATGCTAACAATCATAACCAACACGATCACAGTTTGAAAAAAAATCAATACAGTCATAAGCTTATTTTTATTCTGCTCATAAAGTGCATATTTTAATTTCATCGGAGCCCTCCCTTTACATTCAACTTCATGTCTGTTTTCAGCGCATATACGATCATTAAAGTCAATATCAGCAAAGAAAGTAAAAAATAAACGGCAAACAATACAAAATAAATATAACTGCCATAGCTGCTGCTCATATATTCATAATACCTTGAAATTTTTTTCAATATCACGTTTTCAAACAGCAAAACCCCGATAAAGTAAGCCGGAACAGTCAAAACCACACATTCTCCCAAGTACAATAACACCACTCTGCCAAAACTCATCCCGCAGATCCGGTAAACCATAAGCGACTGCTTTCTGCTGGAAAGAATATAACGATACAAAATAGCAAAATTTATTGCAGAAACAAGTGTAATAAAAACAGTCACCATGATAATGGTATTATACAGATATACCGCATCATCATCCGGAAG
>CANPZE010000100.1 GCA_947589315.1 uncultured Lachnospiraceae bacterium
CATAGGGCTTGCCGAGCGCATGGAGCTCTTCCGCCGCTGTAGTACATAGCAAAATGACCAGAATGATCCTTGTCTTTAAAGATTTCATAATCTCTTTCCCTCCGTATGATCGAAATATGCTTAATACAATACTATACTAATCTGCTCTTACAATAATTACCTGTCTGGCAGTTATATAAGGCTCTGAAAACGCAACCTTCTTCAAACGCTCCTCCGTAATGGTCATTGCCGCCACTCCCACATCAGCCATTCCCCGCTCTACAGAGGCAATAATAGAATCAAAGGATGTGTGTTCTACCTGCAATTTCATATCCATTTCATCGCAAATTGCCTTTAAAATGTCTACATCAATCCCTATGATCTCTCCATCATCTGTACGGCTCTCATAGGGCGGAAATTCTGCATTGGTAGCCATAACCAGTGTACCTCCGGTATATTCCTCCTTGGTCTGTCCCTGATAAGCCGTTTTATCCACCTCGCCACTATGCCATGACTCCACAATCTTATCAATAGTCCCTGCATCCTGAAGCTTTTTCAGCACTTTATTAATCTTCTCCAAAAGCTCTGTATTATCTTTGGCTACTGCAATACCGTATTGTTCATCGGCATAGGCTTCATCCAGGATCCTCACATCACCATATTTTTCTACAAAGACCTGCGCCGGCGCATCATCCAGCATTACAGCATCTATCGTCCCATCGCGCAGAGCCAGTACCGCATCTTCTCCCTTATTAAACCGCTGCACATCTGCATTCTCAATATCACTGGCATATACATCGCCTGTGGTCTTGAGCTGAACACCTATTGTCTTCCCTTTTAAGTCGTCCAGGGAGTATACGGTATTCTTTACCGCACCCTTGTCCCCACATGCGCTCAAGATCAACATGCAGCCTGTCAAGATTCCTATAAGTAACTTTTTCATAGCATACGTCCTTTCTATATGATAATTTGGTCTCTCCCGCTATTTTTGCCAATATATAATTTATTATCTGCCTCTCTTATGATCTGTTCATAGGATGTTTCTTCCCCTCGTTCCTCCACGCCGAAGGTCATTGTTATCTTAAGCTCTTTCTCCTCGTAAGAGAAGGGGAATTCACGGATCTTCCTTTGTATGTCCTCCACCTCTGTAAGCGTCTGCCCGCCAGGCAGATTGTAGACCAGCAGAAATTCCTCTCCTCCCCATCGGCTGGCAAAGCCGTAATTCTCCACGCTATTGCGCAGTATCGCTGAGATTTCCTTTAATACATAATCTCCTGCGTCATGCCCATAATTGTCATTAATTTTCTTAAACCAGTCAATATCGCACATAACCACCGTAAATACAGCTTCCTTTTTCATAAGAGACAGCAGCTTGTGGTTACAGCTCCTGCGGTTAAATAACGCAGTCAGAGGATCCATTTCAATGAGTTCCTGTAAATTTCTCCGCATCCTGGTGGCATATGTACCGATCTCACCAATTTCGTCCCTGCGCTCTTCAATCCGTCCATCTAACGATACTCCCAGATCCCCCTCTGAGATACTCTTCAGGTACTGGTTAATGGTAGCGATGTCCAAAACCATTTTATTGGAATACTTTTTGCAGAGAAAGGTCGCTATTGCTACTGCAACGCCGGAAAATATCACAAACCACATGATGAGCCTTCCAATCTCCAGATAGACGCGATTCTTTTTCTTACCAGCAAATATCATCCCCACCACTTCATGAGAGCTATTCTCTAACGGCGTATAATAACCAATATACTTTTGTCCAAGTACCATAACATTTTTGGAAAAATATTCTTCTCCGTTGACCAGCACAGCCTTTTTTACATTTGGATTGGCCTTGGTTCCCACTGCGGAAACCCCGCTCTCACTCTCCATCGTTGTAAGGATCCGCTCGTCCTTCCAGAAGATCGTAGTGTCAATATCCGTTTCCTCTTTGATACGGTATAGCATTGTGGAATCTGTAATATTAATATCACCTTTTATCAGCATTCCATCTATATACATATAATCACCGCGAACCGTAAGTTCCAGACAATTCAACATCATTTTAGTGGTGGCGGCCAGTTCATCATGGATACTATTGGCATAGAATGCATAAATCAAGGAAACTCCGATTATGACAGTCAGCAAACTAAGCATTAAAGTCGGAAAAAGAACTACAGAAAGCAGTTTCTCCTTGATGCTTCTTTTTCTATTTTTCCATTTCATCCCGTAAAACATCCCCTTTCTGAATCGCAGACACTATACAAAAGGGCTTCACATCCGACAATCCGATCTCTCTCTGTATTGATCTCTGTATGAATAGACAAACTAATCACATGACATAACATACTATTTTATTATATAAAATCTTACCAAATACTTCAAGTTTTTTAAAGGATTTTTAAACGGGGGCCCTACTGCCGGGCGGAAGAATGAACTCGCCTTGACATTCCTCCCCAAATCATATACTGTGGATCTATCTTTACAAAATGGATAAAAAGGAAAAAAGAAAAAATGATAAAAGGAAAAAGAAAACACTGGGAAAACAAAAAGAAAACACTGCTTTTACTAGGCAGCCTCCTGCTGGTTCTGGCAGCGGCGGCAGGCGCAGTCCAATGGTTCCATGCCGGCGGCAGCCGCCCAGCCGCACAGACTGCCGCGGGCAAAGCTGCAACAGGCCAGGCTCTCTCTGCTGATCCCCCTGCTGAGATTGATAACAGCGATGCTCCAAAGGAGAACAAGGAGGATTTTACTCTGTCTATGGTGGGGGATGTGCTGCTCCATATGCCAGTGAGCGACAGCGGAAGGAAAAAGAACGGTTCTTACAATTATGACTATTTGTTCCGCTACATAAAGAAAGAGATCCAATCATCAGACACCGCCCTGATCAATCAGGAAGTCGTTCTGGCGGGAGAAAAGTACGGCATTACCGGATATCCCTCTTTTAATGGGAGATTCCAAGTCGGCGATGCCATAGAAAAGGCAGGCTTCCAAGTAGTGCTCCATGCCACCAACCATGCCATGGACCAGGGAAAGCCAGGCCTGCTCGCCTGCCTGAAGCACTGGGAGAACTATCATCCCAACATAAAGATTACAGGAATGTACAAGAGCAAGAAAAAAGCTTCCCAGATTACCTATGTGGAGAAAAAGGGAATCCGCATTGCCATTCTCAACTATACCTATGGGACCAACGGAATCCCTCTGCCCGCAGATATGCCCTATGCAATAAATCTTTTGTCCGAGGGCAAGGTGAAGGCAGATGTGAAAAAGGCAAAGAAAAACGCAGATTTTGTGGTTGTCTGTCCCCACTGGGGAACGGAATATCAGACAACGCCGGACGACAATCAGAAGAAATGGTGCCGCTATTTTCTGAAACTGGGAGTCGATCTGGTAATCGGCACCCATCCCCACGTGATCCAGCCTGTAAAATGGATGAAGGGTAAGAAGGGACATAACATGTTGGTCTTCTACTCTCTGGGAAACTATGTCAACGCTACCAGCAATCGGTATCCCGGTGTGTTCCGCCAGTTCTGCGGCGGTATGGCGCAGGTGACGCTGCACAGAAACGCCCAGGGCGAAGTCTCTATTAAAAGGGCAAAAATGATTCCCCTCATCACTCACTGGACAAGGGGAGGTAAAATCACTACTTATAAATTGTCCGATTACTCTGCAAAAAAATCAAAAAACAACTACCTGGCAGCCCTGGACACAAATTATTCCAGGAAAAACCTCAGGCAGTTTTTCCGAAAGATTGTAAACCGAAAATTCCTGCCCTAAGAATTTCGTATTACGATACGCTGCTCAAAGGGATATCGGATCGCCTCCAGCGTTCTTCAAAGGATGGGGTTCGCTTGGGCTGTGTCTTTTCCGCCTTTGCAAAACCTCATCCTATGCACACTGGCTGTCAGGATTCATCATCCTCGTCTTTTTTTGTATCGGTTATCGGTTTAAAAGCTTCCTCTCTTTTCTCCTTTTCCTTTTCCCACCACGATTTATCCTTGTCTCTATCGCCTACTTTTTCATCAATCGTACTCTCAAACAGCTTGGAAATCGTGTCGGAATAAGCCCCTTTCTTATTATAGGTCTTATCCACGCCTTTCGTTCTCGCCGCAGCATTGGAAATAGCGGATGCTTTCTGAGAGACCTGGCTTCCAAAGGAGACGTGTCCTGTGAACAGGACTTTTAAGGTAGAGATATTGTTAAGCTCAATGCTGCTCTGCCCCAGAAATGTTTTCTTCTTCAGGGCTTCCTCATCCAGCTCCAGCTTATTGCCCTTGCCGATCGTAATGCCTACTTGTGAAAGCAGATTGCCCGTTTTCTCCGTCATGCTGGTCATCCATGCCGCATTGCGCAGCACATTCTTTGTTTGTGAATTTCCTGCCTGTTCCACTACGGAATTGTAATCGTCAATAAAGGTCTTGACCGCCTTTATTATGGCATCCCAGTCATAATCCTCGACCTCAATTTCTTCTCCGGTCTCTTCATCTTTTCTTGTGAATTTCTTTTTCTCATAAAGTGAAACATCGCCCAACGCATCCGCAGACTTCTTCAGCGAGTCTGCACTGGAACGCATCAAGGTCAGCGTTTGGGAAGAATCGCCGGATTGTGACAGCTTATCCGCATCCTGCTTCGCATAATAAGCCTTCACCAGCTTCCCATAGCTCCCGTTTTTGATCATGGCATAGTCCGATACATTAATCCCGCCTATACCACTATCAATATAAGGAGCGCCGCCTCCAAAGAATGAAGAATAATCTGTATTGGTATTGTATCTGCTTGCATAATCACTGAAACTGTTGATTTCTGACATCACTCATTCCTCCTTTATAACTGCACATTTACATGAGTATAAACTGCTGCCTGTGCCGCCTGTGTTCCAGGATCGGCTGTCTGGACAGGCTGTGTTTCCTGTGTCTGCACATCGTTATCCGGCTGCGCACTATCTGTGCTGCCTGCCTGCGCACCCGCAGATACGCCATCCTGCACTTCTTTTTCTTTTGCACCGCCTTCTGCCTGTGCCGTATTTTCTTCTTTGCTGTCGGATGCTTTCTGCTCTGTGCGTTCTGCTTCCGCCGCTTTCTCCATAACCTTGCCCGCCTCAGCAAGCGTATTGATCTGCGAAGCTGTCGCCGCCTGTGCTTTCTGCTCCAAATCCGCAAGCTCCTCTTTCTTTTTCTCCACAGAGGTACCTCTGGCTGCGTCCTGCGCAATCTCTGCTTTCAATACGCCGGCTCTGCCCTTCATGCTGGTCGCTACGCGGCCCTGCGCCTTTGCCTGTTTGATGGATGTATCCGCAGAAATCATCGCCGTCATGCTTGCCTGTGAAAGTCCGGCGCCCTTACTGCCTGCCTTTGCATTTGTCCCGCCGAGCATCTCGTCTATTGAGGAACCTTTTGCCTGCTGCCTTTCAGAGCGCTGTGCTCTGCGCTGCTCGATCTCGTGCTGTCTGAGCTGCATATTCAGGTCACTGATCTTCTGCTGGATTTCCTGCCGCTTTTTCATCTTTTCTTCCAGGGTCATTTCATTATTGGATGAAAGCTCCTGTAACTGCTTCTGCGCATTGGCAATCTGGTTCTGGATATTCTTACTGTAAGCATCCATTGCCTGATTCATCCCCATCTGCCCTGCCTGCGTGTTTGCTCCACTGATCCCGTTAATTGTCATTGTGATCATCCTCCTTGAATTTTATTGATCTGAAATCCGTTTCTTCTGTTCCATTGCCGCCACTTGCCGTAATGTCCTCCTTCTGTAAAATTTATCGTAAAAAAATTTACTGGAATTAATAGACTTGTTGTGAACCGCCTTTTTTTTGTTGTAAAGCCTCTAAGTAATCTGGAGCATGATCCCTACCGTTACCTCGTCTTTGTCCTGTTCAAAGGACAGATCGCCCATATACTTTCTTGCCACCCGGCGCATATTTTTTAAGCCGATCCCATGCCCGCCGCTCTT
>CANPZE010000101.1 GCA_947589315.1 uncultured Lachnospiraceae bacterium
CACAAAAATCGGATAGAAGAAAAACATAAAAACCTGCTGAAAAGTACTTGACTTTTGTTAGCAGGTTTTTTTGTCAAGTTTTCGGTTTCCACACGGATTATGAATTTATCCTAAGCTCAACCATGCGGAGCATAATAAAAAGCAAAAAAACGGCTACAAGCCGCATTATTACTGTATTTGTAGCCGTTTTTGATTTTCACAAGTGTCAAACTCGGGAGTTTATCATTTCTTTTCTTATTTGACAATCTTTATTTCACCTAACTTGCAAATCGGGGAATTTAATAGGGAAGGAGCCCCTTCCACAGCAAAATGTTTTTGACTGCGAATTGCAGAACCAAAAGAACAGCCCCTCCACAGAGGTAGCCATACCGAAAAATCATCCAGGGGCTTTTTCCTCTAGTCAGCATACACAATGTCCCCCGGATCATAAATACCAGATACAGAATCCCGCAATAGGGTACAAAGGGATGATAATAGGCGGACAGCACCCACCTTCCCTGCAAAAAAGCGCGAACTGCCCTCGTCCCTCCACAGCCAGGACAATAAAATCCGGTGGCTTTCCGGATATAGCAGCCCCATACCATATCTGTGACCTGCCAGGGGGTCAGCAGAAAAAAGAATCCTGCCAGGAGTACTATTCCGGCAAATACCAGTCCTGCCAGATATAACCAATACTCCTTTTGTTGCTTATAATCCTGTCTGGCATTCTGCGCCATTTCAAACAACCTCCTATGTCCGAATGGAAAATCCTCTCTCATCCTGTATCGGAACGTCCGTTTTCTCCACTTCTTCAATCATTATATATCGTCCCTGGGCCATCCTTCCGGGAAATTCTTCTACAGCGGCGGCACAGCCCTGCACCTCCGCCAGGACAGAACCGTCATAGCAATTCTGCACCCATCCGGTCAGCCCCAGATATTCTGCGCTGTGATAGGCATAGTACCGGAAGCCGACTCCCTGCACTCTTCCCCGGAAACGATATCTTCTTCGGATTTTTTCCACCTTCATCCTCCCCTTTTTCTCCCTGGTCATTCTCTTTGCCAATCTTCCATTCTCATAGCTGGATCAAATACGCCTCAAATCCTTTGGAATAATGGAGTTTCTGGTCGGAAGTAACAAAGACTGCCTCTACTCCATCCAAAGAATCAATCAATTCCATCCCAGCTTCCAATCCCAAAGCAAAGGCTGTGGTAGATAACCCGTCTCCATCTACCGATCTCTGGGACAGGACCGTCACGCCAAGCAAATTATTTTCGCAGGAATAGCCTGTCTTAGGATCAAGAATATGGTGATACAGTTTTCCATCCTCTGTCCTGATATATCTTTCATATGCCCCTGAGGACACAATAGAATTATTGTCTCCCCGGACAGCGGCAATCGTCTCATTCCTGTCGCCAAAGGGCTGTTGGATCCCAATCTGAAAAGCTTCCTTTTCTGTCTTCCTGCCAATGCAGACAATATTCCCTCCCAGATTGATCAGGCCGCTGGCCACTCCTCCGTCCAAAAGATATTCCTTTAATCTGTCGGCGATATATCCTTTTGCGATCCCCCCTAACTCCAGTTCCATGCCCGGCTTCTGATAGGTCAGGGTATGATCCGAAAGCTTCAGTTGACGGTAATCCACCAGCTTAAGCGCCTCCTGAATCTCTGCAGCAGCCGGCGGCGTCCCCACAGTACCTGAGAAATTCCAGAGCTGGCTGACAGGAGCAATGGAAATATCAAACCGGCCCTGAGACAGTTTGGAATACTGGAGTCCCTTCCCTACCAGTTCTGCCAGTGTATCTGAAAGTTCCACCTGCAGCCTTCCCTTCCTGTCTATGGTAAATGAGGGAATCTCTCCCTTGGTATCCCATTGCCCCATAAGCAGCTTTTGATATCCGGCTTCTCCGGCAGCAGAGCTCTTTCCAGCATCTCCTTTTTCCAGCCTGTGTTTCCCATCCTTCCGTTCCTTTACCAGTTTACCATACAGCCGCTGCAGATAGTTGATCCGATATAACTCGCTGCCCTCCCGGGTCCTGCTGAAAATCTCTTCATATTTATTGCATTGGGCAATACAGCTTTCCAGCAATTCCTGACTTCCTCCCTGGTATGCGGTCAGTGTATAAGTTGTATCAAAAGCAAATCCTGTGACAGTAAATCGATCCTTCCCCTTTGTCCCGTCATGCCATCCGGCAAAGGGGAACTGACAGGCGGACAGCAGACAGGCACAGGACAGAAATAATATACCGGCCAGCCTCTGCAGCTTCTGATCTTTTTTCCTGGTTGCCTTCATTGCCCCTTCACCCATTCCCTTTCCTCCGGTGTCAATTCTGCCTTTTCCAACAGATCGGGACGCAGGCGGGCGGTACGCAGAATTGACTGTTCCCGGTACCAGGCGGCAATATTTTTATGGTGTCCCGAAAGCAGTACAGGAGGAACCTTTTCTCCCATCCATTCTTCCGGGCGGGTGTATTGGGGATATTCTAAAAGAGAACCGGAAAAAGATTCCGTCTCAGCAGACAGATCATTGTTGAGTACGCCTGGCACTAACCGGGAGATCGCATCCATCATGACCAGCGCCGGAAGCTCTCCGCCAGTCAGTACATAATCCCCAATAGAAACGGGATCGGTAACAATCTTCTCCAGCACCCGTTCATCTATGCCTTCATAATGTCCGCAGAGGAATACCAGTTCCTCTTCCTGCGCCAGTTCCTGGGCCATGCCCTGATGGAAGACCTTGCCCTGGGGCGTCAGGTAGATCACTCTTACCTTTCTGCCAGAATCTCCCCCCTGCTCTTTCCTGATCCCTTCACAGACACTCTGGTAACAGCTATACACGGGACCAGCCTGCATGACCATACCGGCGCCTCCCCCATAGGGATAATCATCCACACGATTATGCTTGTTTTCTGCAAAATCCCGGATATTTACCACGTCCAGACTGATATATCCTTCCCTGATAGCCCGTCCTGTAATACTTTCCCCCATTGCCTGCCGGATCATTTCCGGAAACAGGGTCATCACATGAAAGTTCATAATAGCCTCCCTCGCCAGCAGCTACGTGTTGCTGCTATTCATCCAGCAATCCCTTCATTAAATGTATGGTTACCACCTTTTTCTCCATATCTCTCTCCAGGATACAGTCTGGGATCACCGGAAGCAACACCTCTTTCCCCTGATGGTCCACCACATACACATCATTGGCACCCGTAGTAAGCACATCCTTTAATATGCCAAACTCTTCCCCCTCCCGGGTGACCACGCGGGCGCCCAGGATATCTGCAATATAATATTCCCCCTCTTCCAGAGGGATGGCATTTTCCCGGCTCACTAACAGATCCATGCCCTTATACTGTTCCACATCATTAATGTTATTGATCCCTTTGAATTTTAATATCACCAGATTTTTAAAAAAACGCGTATTTTCGATCTCCAGCCGTTTTTTCTCTTTGCCAGTATCCAGGATGACCTCTTTCATTCCCTGGAACCGCCCGGGATCATCAGTGGTAGGAAAGACTTTGACCTCCCCCCGGATCCCATGGGTATTGGCGATCACTCCTACTCTAAAATAATCTTCTGCCATAGCTATCTTCTATCCTCTTTCTTAGAAGGCAAAAACGCCCATACCCGGGATATCCCATGGCATAGACGTATCTGTCCGGATCGGATCACTGTCCGATCTCTACAATTACTTTTTTGTTGGTATCGTAAGCTGCCGCTTTCACCAAAGTACGAATTGCTTTGGCGATACGTCCCTGCTTGCCGATCACCTTTCCCATATCCTCAGAAGCTACCTTCAGCTCTAATAGGATTTCATTTTCTTTTTCTGTCTCTGTCACGACCACCTGATCTGGATGATCGACCAGTGACTGAGCCAGAACTTCTACTAATTCCTTCAAATGCAACCCCTCCCCATGCGGGTAATCTGGATCACTCCATAATACCAGCCTGTTTCATAAGCTTACCTACTGTCTCTGTGGGCTTTGCTCCGTTCGCCAGCCATTTCTTTGCCTTCTCTTCATCAAACTTAAAAGCGCTGGGCTTCTGGCTGGGATCATAAGTACCAATCTCCTCAATGAACTTACCATCTCTGGGAGAACGGGAATCTGCAACGACTACTCTATAAAAAGGCGCCTTCTTCTTACCCATTCTTCTTAACCGGATCTTTACTGCCATCTCTTTCACCTCCTTTCTAAAATCCAAATGGCATCTTAGGAAAACCTCCCATTTTGCCAAATCTCTTTCCTTTGCCGGACATCATTCCCGACATCTGTTTCATCATTTTTCTTGCCTGCTCAAACTGCTTGATCAATTTATTTACTTCAGAAAGATCCACTCCGGAACCCTTTGCGATCCGCTTTTTGCGGGAAGGGTTAATGATCGAGGGATTTCTTCTCTCCTCCGGCGTCATGGAATAGATCATAGCCTCTGTCGTCTTGAAGATATCATCATCGATCTCCATTCCCGCCGGGATCTGCATTCCCGGCATCATGCTGAGGATACTCTGGAGACCTCCCATTTTCTTCATTTGTGAAAGCTGATCCAGAAAATCGTTAAAGTCAAATTCGGCTTTGCGCAGCTTCTGATCCAGTTCTCTGGCCTTGTCCTTATCCAGCTCTGCTTCTGCTTTTTCGATCAGGGTCAGCACATCCCCCATTCCCAGGATCCGGGAAGCCATACGGTCGGGATAAAATTGTTCCAGATCGGAAAGCTTCTCTCCCATACCTACATACAGGATGGGGCAGCCTGTCACGGCTCGGATAGAAAGGGCGGCGCCGCCTCTGGTGTCGCCATCCAGCTTTGTCAGGATCACACCGTTAAGACCGATCTGCTCCTGAAAGGAAGAAGCCACATTAACTGCATCCTGTCCTGTCATGGCGTCCACTACTAAAATTGTCTGATCTACAGCGACATTTTCCTTGATCTCCCGGAGTTCCTCCATCATATCCTCGTCTACATGAAGACGTCCGGCAGTATCCAGTATCACTACATTTAGATTGTTCTTTGACGCATGTTCCACAGCTGCCCGGGCGATATCTGCCGGTTTATGGCTGGTACCCATAGAGAATACCTCCACTCCCTGCTTTTCCCCGTTGATCTTCAACTGCTCCACCGCTGCAGGACGATAAATATCACAGGCTGCCAGTAATGGCTGACGCCCCTTCTGCTTCAGCTTGCCGGCAATCTTGGCCGTAGTCGTGGTTTTCCCGGCGCCTTGAAGGCCGCACATCAGAAGAACTGTAATCTCATTGGAAGGGCGAAGCGTAATCTCTGTAGTCTCACTTCCCATCAAATGAACTAATTCTTCGTTTACCAGCTTAATGACCATCTGCCCCGGCGTCAGGCTATTCATCACATCCTGGCCGACAGCCCGTTCCTGTACAGTCTTTACAAAGTTCTTTACCACCTTAAAATTAACGTCCGCCTCCAGCAACGCCATCTTTACTTCCTTCAGCGCCGCTTTCACATCCTCTTCCGTTAATCTTCCCTTACTGCGGAGATTTTTGAACACATTCTGTAATTTTTCCGTTAAGCTGTCAAATGCCATAAAACGCCTCCCGTCCGTTTTGCATCAGAACACAGGTGATAGTATACTGCATCCCGGAATTTGTGTCAAGCTTTTTTCTTGACATTTCACTTTTCCCTAGAATGCCAAAGTAAATTCCAGTTCATATACCCATACCAGATTTAAGTCTGGCACTCACTCCTGTATAATGG
>CANPZE010000102.1 GCA_947589315.1 uncultured Lachnospiraceae bacterium
GCGGCTGAGGCAGCGCTGGACTCCATTGCTGCAAAGGAGGAGAAGGTTCACAGCTTTGTATCTGTGGACAGGGAGGGAGCCCTGAAACGGGCTGACCAGGTACAGAAACAGATTGAGGACGGATCATTGGACAGTCCCTTGGCAGGAGTGCCGGTGGCTATCAAGGATAATATGTGTATCAAGGGAATGCTGACCACCTGCAGTTCAAGGATCCTGGAAAATTTTAAACCTACCTTTTCTTCGGAGGCAGTGTTAAATCTGGAAAAGGCGGGAGCGGTGATCCTGGGAAAGACGAATATGGATGAATTTGCCATGGGAAGCACAACGGAGACCTCTGCCTATGGGGAGACGCGCAATCCCTGGAATCTGGACCATGTACCGGGTGGATCTTCTGGCGGCTCCTGCGCCGCTGTAGCTGCCAATGAGTGCTTCTATGCGTTGGGTTCTGATACGGGCGGCTCGATCCGGCAGCCCAGCTCCTTCTGTGGCGTGACCGGGATCAAACCTACGTATGGCACGGTATCCCGTTATGGGCTGATTGCTTATGGCTCCTCTCTGGATCAGATTGGGCCCATTGCCAAGGATGTGACAGACTGCGCCACCGTCCTGGAGGTGATCTCCTCCCATGATCCGAAAGATTCTACTTCAGTGGAACGGAAGGATTTGGATTTTACTTCCGCTCTGGTAGATGATGTGGCGGGGATGAAGATTGGCATTCCCAGAGATTACTTTGGGGAAGGGCTGGAGGATGAGGTCCGCCAGGCTGTGATGGGGGCGGCTAAGGAGCTGGAGAAGAAGGGCGCTGTCATCGAGGAATTTGACCTTAGCCTGGTGGAATATGCGATTCCCGCTTACTATGTGATCGCCTGCGCAGAGGCAAGTTCCAATCTGGCCCGGTTTGATGGGGTAAAATACGGATACCGGGCTCAGGACTTTGAAGAGCTGCACAGCATGTATAAGAAGACACGCTCCCAGGGATTTGGAGCGGAGGTAAAAAGAAGGATCATGCTGGGTTCTTTTGTATTGAGTTCCGGTTATTATGATGCATATTATCTGAAGGCCCTGCGCACCAAAGCATTGATCAAGAAGGCTTTTGACAAAGCTTTTGCCAGATATGACGTGATATTGGGCCCGGCGGCCCCTACCACTGCGCCTAAGCTGGGAGAGAGCTTGAAGGATCCTTTGAAAATGTATCTGGGAGATATCTATACGATTTCTGTAAATCTGGCGGGCCTGCCTGGCATCACGGTACCCTGTGGCCAGGATTCCCAGGGGCTTCCTATAGGGCTGCAGTTGATCGGAGACTGCTTCCAGGAGAAGAATATCATCCGCACTGCTTATGCCTATGAGCAGACCAGGTCCTATACAGGCAGTCCGTTGGCATAGAGAGATTGGAGGTTTGAGATGAAACAGTATGAGACTGTGATCGGGTTGGAGGTTCATGTTGAACTGGCAACGAAGACAAAGATTTTCTGCGGCTGCTCTACAGAGTTCGGGGGAGCGCCCAATACCCATACCTGTCCGGTATGTACCGGTATGCCGGGTTCTCTGCCGGTCTTGAATAAACAGGTGGTAGAATATGCCATTGCGGTAGGGCTTGCTACGAACTGTGAGATCACCCAATATTGTAAATTTGACCGAAAGAATTATTTTTATCCGGATAACCCGCAGAACTACCAGATCTCCCAGCTGTATCTTCCGATCTGCCGCAACGGCGGGATTGAGATTGAGACAGAGGAAGGCGGGGAAAAGACGATCGGCATCCATGAGATCCATATGGAAGAAGATGCGGGAAAGCTGGTGCACGATGACTGGAATGACAGTTCCCTTGTGGATTATAACCGGTCTGGCGTGCCTCTGATCGAAATCGTATCAGAACCAGATATGCGCTCTGCCCAGGAGGTGATCGCTTATCTGGATAAACTCCGTATGATCATACAGTATCTGGGAGCCTCTGATTGCAAACTGCAGGAAGGCTCCATGCGGGCCGATGTGAACCTTTCTGTCCGGGAGGTGGGGCAAAAGGAATTTGGGACCCGTACCGAAATGAAGAACCTGAATTCTTTTAAGGCGATCGCCCGGGCGATTGAAGGGGAGAAGAACCGCCAGATCGATCTGCTGGAGGCAGGGGAGAAGGTGATCCAGGAGACCCGCCGCTGGGATGATACGAAAGAATATTCCTATGCCATGCGCTCCAAGGAGGATGCCCAGGATTACCGTTATTTCCCGGAGCCGGACCTGGTCCCTATCCTCATCAGTGACGAGTGGCTGCAGGAGATCCGCAGCCGCCAGCCGGAACTGCGGACAGAGAAGCTGGAGCGTTATAAAAAGGAGTATGAGATTCCTGAATATGATGCCAGGATCCTTACCTCGCACAAGAAGCTGGCAGATCTTTTTGAGGAGACCACAGCCCTGTGCAGCCAGCCTAAAAAGGTGTCCAACTGGCTCATGGTAGAGACGATGCGGCTGTTGAAGGAACATGAAATGGAGCCGGACCAGCTGGCATTTTCCCCTGAAAATCTGGCAAAGCTGATCCAGATGACAGAGAGAAAAGAGATTAACAGTTCTGTGGCCAAGAAGGTATTTGAGGAAATCTTCCGGGATGACGTTGACCCGGAGCGGTATGTGGAGGAGCAGGGCCTGAAGACTGTGTCTGATGATGGCGCCCTGCGTCAGACGATTGAAAAGGTGATCGCAGACAATCCCAAATCGGTGGAGGATTACCACAATGGCAAGACGAAGGCGATCGGCTTCCTGGTAGGCCAGACTATGAAGGCAATGCAAGGGAAGGCAGATCCGGGGATGGTGAACCAGATTTTGAAGGAACTGTTATAATTGTGGGATGTATTTACGTGGAGGGTTGTTATTATGGAGATAGAGCAGCGAAAACATATACGGGTACCTGTGAAGCTGAATTTAGAGATTTCTGATATTTTTAAGCAGGATAATGTGAAGGTGGAACAGTTAAATGCCCCGATTGAGGTGGTGGATATCAGCAGAAACGGGATTGGTTTCCAGTCAAGAAGTGTACTTCCTATTGGGTTTTATTTCAACGCCAGGCTGGAATTTGCAGACAGCAGCAATGCGTTAAACAGCGTAGTGCGTATCATCCGCCAGCATCAGGACGAAGAGGGGATGAATCATTATGGCTGCGAGTTTGTGGGAATGCCGGCTGTATTTGATTACATCTTCCAGGAGATGGAGGATCATTATAAGAACCAGGAATAGACCTGTGGATGTGGGCATGCCGCCTGTATCGGTATGCCCACATCCATTTGGCGTTGCAGGGCTGGGCCTTATGCCCGGATATCAAAGGAAAATCGTTTCATTTCCTTTGGCGTTCCAGTGGTAATCTTTGTATTGAGGAAATCATTGACGATATCGGTGGGTTTATCCTGGGCCTGTACCGATACCCTGCACTGATATCCTTTTTCCATCAGGGAGTCCTCCAGCAGGGAGGTATTGTTCTGGATCAATTGCAGGGAAGGCTTATCAGCGAGGGAAAAGGCGGCATCGATTTTATTGTGGTCTTTTTCCAGGCGGATATCCAGGCTTCCCAGATGCTCCATATCCAGATGAAGGAGTACGCTCATTTTCTCATTATTCTGTTTTCTCTTTTCCTTACTGGTATATACATACAGGTCCCCATGGGCGTTTTGGTGCTGCAGTTTCAGAGGAAGCTGCAGATAGGCAAAGGTCTCGTTGAGCAGTTTCATAAAATCAATATTACTTTTCATATCGTGCGCTTCCCCTGAGAGCTGAGAGGAATCATTGCCGGACAGGGAGGAATTGATCAGATTCTCAAAGGAATCCATTTTTTCTTCCATATGCCGGTAGAAGGAATCCATATCCCCGGACTGCAGCTGCTTTGGCGTGATCGTCAGGGAAGACAGCAGAGAGTGGGAAAAAAGGTTTTGGAAAGCAGGCGTCCGAAAAAGATCCTGGACATGCTCTGCCTTTGCCAGAGGGAGAAGGTTCCGGATTACCCTGAATACTTCTGTAGCAGAAGCTTCTCCCGAGGCAATCCCCTGCTTCATAGAATTGCTCACAGGAAAGTCTTTGAGGCTGTCCAGGAGCTGCTGACGTTCCCCGGGGGACAGATAAGCGATCGTATCCCGTGCATAATTGCTGTCTCCCAGCGCCTTGATCATGGAATCGATTACCTCCGGGGTATGTCCGGATTCTCCGGAAGAAGCCAGCATCTGATTCAGATTCTGAAAGGAGGACCGGGCTGCATCGGAGATATTATGCAAAAGCTTGCCTGCCAGGGCAAAGCGGGAGGAAGAATCGGGGGAAGCTTCCTGGGCAGGATCGGAGGAGACGCTGTCTCCGTTCCCCGGTCCGGCCTGGCTGTCTGTGCCGGTTCCGGGGGCGGCTGGCTCCTTTTCACCAGAAGCGGCTTCCAGCGGGGTCAATGCCCGGAATTGGCCTGGACCGTCCAATCCCTCCTGGGGAGTAGAGGGCTCCAATGCCATCAGGATTTCGTTCATTTTTCCGGCAAGGATACCGGAAGACACATTCTGGGGAAGCAGGAGAGTTCCTTCCTTTGCCCCGCTGTGGATTAATGCCAGCGCTTCCCGGCATGTCATAGTTCCATCGTTCAATGCCTGCAGCTGCTGTTCTGACAGGGATGCCTGGGAGAGCATCTGCCGGATCTGCTCCTGCTGCTCCTGTGTCAGGGAGGACAGGAGGGGCGATTCGGGGGCAGTCTCGTTGGAATGGGACAGAGTGATGCTAAGAAGCTTTTCGCCAAAGTCTGCCACAGCATTCGCCGGCCCATTTTGGGCGAGCGTGTCCAAAAGGGCAGGAAGCTTTACGGCAAAATCAGAGATTTTATCCAAAAGCTGGTACTGATGGTTGCGGTAATTGCTGAACTGCGCCACGGTATCCGGAGTGATCTCCATATGATTCCGGTTCATGACAGCCAGAGTGTTCATATCCTCTGTAGAGTAATCATAGGCCTGCTGCATCAGATGGTTGATCGACTGCTTATTGATAGGAAGCAGATTATCCATCAAAGCCTTGACGGCCGCCTGGTTCCGCTCTGTGGCGGGCAGGCCGGCTTCCAGCAGAGCCTTATTGATGATCGTCAGTTCTGTCTGGTTATAGCTTTTGGGAATCACTTCCAGCAGAATCCCGGCGGGGGATATGCTGCTTAAACGAAAAGCGGCAGTCTGGCCGATGGAAAGCATGGAATCATCGGCGATCTTTCCACGGATCACGATATTGTCTCCGGTAGTGACAGCGATCTCTTTATTGTGAAGATCTGTGATCTCACCCTGTATAACATCACCCTGCTGCAGCTGTCCGGGAGCGCGGGTTACTCCGGCGCTGGCGGGCTGGGGGCGTGGGGTCTGCCCCAGATTTTGTCCTGTGGGACGGATACTTGGATTTGGCATAATTTTCCTCATTTCTGCGCCGCTATTGGATCCTGCCGGGCAGCGCACAGACATTAATTTATAATAGTATCGGCTTTTCCGCAAAAAGTCCTAATGGCATTATAACGGATTCTGCCCGGCAAAGGGAAGCATTTCCAAAGATTCCGATAGTGTAAATTTACTGTAGGATTTAAATAAGCAGAATAAGCCAACGATATTAAAATATTAGAACTTTAGTACCAT
>CANPZE010000103.1 GCA_947589315.1 uncultured Lachnospiraceae bacterium
TTCAATGAAAAATGACCTTCATTTTTTCTGTTTTGTAAAAAGTGAAGCTTATCCCTCATTCACCGGCAAACTCTGGATTGACACTCCCCGCCTTGATGCTGTCATCTAACAGATACTGCAGAAAAGCTACTGCCTCATCAACATGCTTGGAAGCATTGCAGATCCCGGCATAGGCTGTATCAGACAAGCCTCCCAGGCTCTTATATTTCTCACTGTCTATGATAGAAATCCCATAATTATACATAGTATCATCCTCTTCCTTTCCCTGCCGGAATTCCTCAGAAGTAGTATATTTCGTATATAAACGGTCTTTTTTCTCCAGTTCCCGATAGAATGCCACATCCTGGGAACTGTCCGGTTCCAGGAAATAACCGCATTCCGCCCATCTGGTAAAGGCCTCCTTATTGGCGATCACAATATCGGCAGTCCCAGAATAGAGATAGGTCTGAAGCTGCTGCCAGGATTGAAGGTTATCAGAGGAAAAATCTGTATTGATCACCACTTTCTCCTTCGGGCCCAGGCTGAGATACTTTTCAATATCCAGCTCCATCTGATGTACTCTCTCCGATGAAAAAACATCACCTTCTATGGCAATATATAAAACATTATGGGGTTTATTGATCGCCTCTGCAATATAATATCCGCCGAACACTGCTATCAGGATCACCGCCAGGATCGTCTTCAAATAATAATCCTTAAAAAATTGCAGCTTCCCTTTTCTGTCCAACTTTTCGTACTCTTCTTTCCCTCCATCCGGATCCCTCTTACTGTAGATCAAAGCATCCTCTTCCAACTTTGTTTTTTCCTCTTCCAATACCTCTCTTGCCATTCCATTACCTCATTCCTTATTCTGTGTCCTGAAAGTCCTCTCCCTGCCGCCTCTCTCTACAGGCTGGTTCCCCAGATATACAGCATCAGATACATGATCATCATCAATCCATTTAATACAGAGCCTATTGTAGGAAAATGGGGACGGATGTTCTCCTGGTGCAGGCTGATCCATGCGCAGATAAACCCTGCAATGCTGATCAGGAAACACAGTACTCCCACCAGGCCCACTCCCAATCCTGAATTGCCCCGGTTCGTCCCGGACACAAAGCACACCGCTCCAAACAGGATCAGTGAGGCCAAAGCTAAAACAGTAGAAAGAATCCCCAGCCCCGGATGGCGTTTGTCTGTCAGCCGGAGGCCATCATTTTCTCTCTTGCGCCTGCGTGCCATATCCCACTGCCTCCTTCCCATACCGATTCCACCGCCAGATCTGGTAACAGATAGCAAAAAATACGTACCCCAGAAATCCCCCCAGGGTATTCAAGATAATATCATCCACGTCACAGGAGCCGACCTTGGACACCAGCTGGATCAATTCCACCAAAGAGGAACATAACAGGCTGATGACAGTCACCCGGACCAGGCTCCTCTGCCGGTCGGAAAGCAGCGGCAGAACAAATCCAAAAGGCATAAAGCAGATCACATTGCCTGCCAGATTCAGCAGAACGTGCGTCCCGCCAATCTTATGATGGTAATACAGATATCTGCGGATCTCCCGGAACGGTTCCAGACTATATCGATACATAACACCCGGATGTCTTCCCAGCTGCTCGCTAAAAAACAGGAAATATACCATTGCGATAAAATATAGGATAAACGCAACCCAGGACAAAACCCGGACTACTTTTTTATGCTTCTTTTTCATGAATATTCTCCAAATCTTCCTTCATCGGCCAATTCGCCAAAAAGGTGCCGGCCATTGCGACCGGCACCACCTGTTTTTTACTATACTCCAATCGGAAATTGTTGTAAAGTCTTTTTTACTGACGTAAAGTAACTTCTTTCTCCGCCAGCCCCTGGATGATCTTATCCATTGCGCGGTTCACCTCTTCCTCTGTCAGAGTCCGGTCATTTGCCCGGAATATAATCTTATAAGCCAGAGATTTATAACCTGCGCCAAGCTGGGAGCCTTCATAAACATCAAAAAGCTCATAGGACTCGATCAGTTTGCCGCCCTTTTTGCGGATAATCTCCTCTACCTGCCCGGCCAGCACTTCCTTTCGCATGCTCAGGCTGATATCCCTTATCATCGCCGGATATCTGGGTACTCCTACATATTTCACAGTAAAATCTGCCAATTCAGAGAGAAGCTTCAGATCTACTACTGCCACATAAGCCTTTTGCCCAATCTGGAAATTGTCCAGTACGGCAGGATGCACCTCTCCCAGATAGGCAACCTCTCTTCCCTGATAGATCACCTTTGCCTGGCGTCCGGGATGAAGGAAGCTCTTCCGGGCATCCGGCTGATACTCAGCCAGCTCTCTCAGCCCCAGCTTCTCCATAACGGCCTCAACCACGCCTTTCATGGTAAAGAAGTCTCCTTCCCCATACATTCCCAGTGTAAGTTGCATCCGCTCGTCCGGCAGCTCTGTCAGCGGCAGTTCCTTAGGCTGGTATACATTTGCCAGCTCATACAGGCGCACCTCCTTATTCCGGCGATTGTAATTCGTTGCCAGGGAAGTGAGCATCCCTCCCAGGGCAGAAGTGCGCATGACACTGTAATCCTCCCCCAAAGGATTCATAATGGTAACACTGCGGCGCAGGATATCTTCCTGCGGGAGCAAAAGCTTATCGTATACCTTGGGGCTCTCAAAGGAGAAGGTCATTCCCTCACAGAATCCATAGGCTTCCACCACGCCACGGACAAGCCCTTCCTGGCGCAGCTTTTCCGACAGTCCGCCAGCCGTAGCCCCGCCGGAAGGCAGCGTCATGGGAATATTGTCGTACCCATAGAAACGAGCTACCTCCTCTGCCAGGTCAGCCAGCCGCTCCAGGTCCTGCCTCCAGGTAGGGATCAGTACCTCCTTTTTCTCCCGGTCGACCGGCAGATCAATCTTTTCAAAATATCCCACCATTGTCTCTTCATCGATCTGAGTTCCCAGCAGGGCATTGATCTTATCCACATCGTACCCAATGGTAAAGGGCTCTTTCTTTACCGGATAGACGTCTATTGCGCCGCCCACTACCTCGCCGGCTCCCAATTCCTCCACCAGCTGGCAGGCGCGGTTCATCGCATCCATCGCATTATTGGGATCAAGCCCCTTCTCAAACTTAGCCTGGGCATCTGTGCGCATCCCCAGCTTCTTACCGCTGAGGCGGATATTCGTACCATCAAAGGTGGCCGCCTCAAAGAGCATCGTCTGAACCTCGTCTGTGATCATAGAATTCTCTCCTCCCATGATCCCCGCAAGGCCTACCGGCTTCTCCCCATCGCAGATTACCAGCATAGAATCATCCAAAATCCTCTCCTGGCCATCCAACGTAGTAAACGTCTCGTCTTTCCCGGCTTTGCGCACTACAATCTTATGCCCGGCCAGGGTATCCAGGTCATAGGCATGCATGGGCTGGGCATATTCTTCCATTACATAATTAGTAATGTCTACGATATTGTTGATAGGACGGATCCCTACAGAAGCCAGCCGTCTCTGCATCCATTCCGGCGAAGGCCCCAGCTTAATATTCTTTACCACGCGGGCCGTATATCTGGGACACAGCTTAGAATCCTGTACCTCTACAGAAATATAATCCTTTACATCTTCCTGGTTGCCCGTCTCCTTCACTTCCGGCGGAACAAATTCCTTGCCAAAGGTAGCGGCTGCCTCTCTGGCGATCCCCAGCACGCCAAAGCAGTCCACCCGGTTGGAGGTCACTTCATATTCAAATACTACATCATGAAGCCCCAGGAGTTCTATTGCATCAGAGCCTATGGGAGCATCGGCATATTCCGGATTATCGCTAAGGATATAGATCCCATCCTTGGCCGCATCCGGATACATATCCGTATTAGACCCCAGCTCATCAATAGAGCACATCATACCAAAGGATTCCACACCTCTCAGCTTGCCCTTCTTGATCTTAAAACCATTTTCAGCCTCGCCGTCCTTATGGCTGGAGGCTACACGACCTCCCTCCAGTACCACGGGCACCTTATCCCCCTCTTTCACATTCGGGGCTCCCGTCACAATCTGGACCTGGCAGCCCTCTTCATCAATCTGCACCTGACAGATAATAAGCTTATCCGCATCCGGATGCCTTTCTATTTTTATAATCTTCCCTACTATGATCTTCTCCAGATTCTTGTCCAGCTCCACATAGCCTTCTACCTTGGTACCTGATAAAGTCATGGCATCGGTATACTCCTGGGCGGTACAAGAAAGATCCGGCACATAAGCCTTCATCCATGATAATGATGTATTCATAAACGGTCTTCCTCCCCTTAAAATTGTTTCAGAAATCTAGTGTCATTCTCATACAGCAGACGCATATCGTCAATTTCATATTTAAACAATGCGATACGTTCCAGCCCTACTCCAAACGCAAAACCGGTATATTCCTCCGGATCGATGCCGCTCATTTCCAGCACATGGGGGTGAACCATACCGCAGCCCAGAATCTCTACCCAGCCAGAGCCTTTACAGAACCGGCAGCCCTTTCCGCCACATTTAAAGCAGCTAACATCCATTTCCGCACTGGGCTCTGTAAATTGAAAATGATGGGGACGGAACTTAACTTTGGTCTCTTCTCCAAAAAGCCTCTTGGCAAATTCCTGCAGCGTCCCTTTCAGATCGGCAAAGGTAATATTCTTGTCGATAACCAGCCCTTCAATCTGATGGAAGGTGGGGGAATGGGTGGCATCCACCTCATCTGAGCGGAATACCCGTCCCGGTGCGATCATACGGATCGGCAGCTTGCCCTTCTCCATCTCATGAACCTGTACCGAAGAGGTCTGAGTGCGCAGCAAGATATCCTTTGTAATATAAAAGGTATCCTGTTCATCCTTAGCCGGATGGTCCGCCGGGATATTCAGCGCCTCAAAATTATAATAGTCATATTCGATCTCGGGGCCTTCCACCACTTCATAGCCCATGCCGATAAAGATATTCTCCACCTCTTCCAGGGTAATGGTATTGGGGTGGCGGTGCCCCACAACCGGCCTTCTCCCGGGAAGGGTAACATCTATCGTCTCCCGTTTCATCTTCTCTTCCCGCAGGGCCCGCTCAAAAACAGCACGTTTAGCCTCCAGCTTCTCCTCAATCTGGCTGCGGGCCTCATTGACCATCTGTCCTACCTTGGGACGTTCCTTGGGATCCACATCCTTCATAGATTTCAGGATTGAGGTCAGCTCTCCCTTCTTCCCCAGGAATACCACCCTGATCTCGTTCAGCTTATCCAGCTGCTGGGAAGCCTCAATCTGCTCCATGGCTTCCTCCATAATCTTCTTCAACCTGTCCTTCATTCTGTTCCTCCATTCTCACCGCCGGGCGGCGGGCAATTCATTCCTGCCCCAGTAAAAGGGCACCGCCTGCGCTGGTGCCCTAGCAAGAAACACTTCGTGTTTCTTGTTGGCGCTCCACTA
>CANPZE010000104.1 GCA_947589315.1 uncultured Lachnospiraceae bacterium
TGTCCTCCCAGAAATAGGCTGCTTTTACCTGATGAATACGATATGCAGTTTTCATCTGCCAGACACGATATATAGATATATAAATAGATATATAAATAGATATATGCATAGATAGATGTATAGATGCATAGATAGATGTATATATATAGATAGATATATGGAAATAATAAAGGAGTACGGTTCATTCGAACCGTACTCCCTTTTTGTTGTTTCTAATGAAACTTTTGTTTTTTATTTTGCTTTTCTGCGTCTGACTGCCGTAAATACAACCAGAACTGCTGCCGCCGTAAACAGTACCGCAAACGGAAGGATTGGCGAGTTGTCGCCGGTTCCTGCGCCGTTGGTCGTTCCGGTATTGTCTGTTTGCTGATTATTCAGTTCCGGTTTTGGAGCCGATGTCGGCGTGACATCCTTGTACGCGATTGCATATAAGGAGAACCGGTCGGTCATAAAGGTCAGTTCACCGGTCTTGGAATTAAATTTCGTTTCCAATGCTTCCGCTTTTCCGTCATGAACCCTGATAATCTGATATTCTCTGTTGAGTTTGTACAGCTCATCCGGAATGGAAATCGTTATCTCGATCTCTCCTCCCAGCGTTTCTAATTGTGTTGCAAGCTGACCAATTTTCTTGAACAGATCAATATCTACGTACGATGCTTCTTCCAGCTTAAAGCCATCTAAGCTTGAAGTCTGCAGCGCTTTTTCCAATAAAGCGGTCTCTTTACTGGTTACTTCATATTTGTTGATGGTCAGATAAACGGATAAGTCAACGCCGTTCTGCTCTTTCTGGTCCAGATCGTCCTCTGTGAAAATACCGTAGTCCACAAAGGTTTCCGGCTCCCACTTCTCTAATGCTGATCCGAGGGATGCGCTTAATCCTTCTTCTTCCTGAGTATCAGCAACCGTAATGTTTCCTTCCTGTACCGTATTATTGTTATTTTCCGGATTTTCATAAGCCGGAGCAAGCGCTTTCTGATTAACTTTGATGGTCTTCTTTGCTTCTGTTAAGATCACGCCTCTTCTAGCCGGTATCGTAACCTTAACCACACCATTGGTTACGCTGCAGCTTGCACCAAGAAGATCACTCAACGATGCCGCTTCTACATTCAGATCGCTTAACTTTAACGTAATCGTCTGGCTGCTTGCAGAACCGTTTGCCAAAACGATCAACGCATCGTTGCTGTCGCGTCTGACAAAACCTAATACGTTATCATTTCCCGTTACAATTGGTTCTACCGAACCGGTACGGAGTGCGGAATAGCTGTTGCGGATTGCCGCCAAACTTGCATACCATGTAACAAGTTCTTTGTTTCCTTTGCCCCACTCAAATGCGCGGCGGTCGTCCGGATCGTCCGATCCTACCATGCCGATCTCGTCGCCATAGTAGATGGTTGGTGCGCCTGCATAGGTAAACTGCAGGAAGGAAACCAGATATTGTTTCGCCTTTGCAGCATCCGACGTTTTCTCATAGGTCGGGAATGCGCTTGCCAGGTCTTTTTGATTTCTATCGTCATCAATTCCATCCAGATAAGACAGAACTCTTGTCGTATCATGAGACCCTACAAGGTTCATCATTGCATAAAAGGCTTCCTTTGGATAACGCTCACGAATTTTTTCCAAAGTATTCATTGCATTCTGTGCATTTCCATCTTTGGCAAAACCGGTAACGGCATTGCGGAATACATAATTCATAACCGAATCATACATATCGCCCATCAGGTATTTGCTTGCATCATCCCAAATCTCGCCAATGATAACCGCATCACTGTTCAGACTTTTTACAGACTCGCGGAAATGCTGCCATGTTTCATCCGATACTTCATTTGCAACGTCCAGACGCCAGCCGTTATTACCTTTGGAAATCCAGTACTGTCCGACGCTGCCTTCGCCTTCAATGATCTCTTCTGCCCAGTTTCCGGTCTGGTATTCTGAACCGTTGGTAGACTTGATGATCGGCATACTGTCATATCCCCACCATCCGTCATATCCGTATACGTCCTTATCTTTCCGTTCTCCAATGGTATCTTTTACCGTTCCGTTTTCTGTACCATCAGACATCGGCTCATTAAATATTTCAAACCACTCGGTATAGTCAAAATTCGTGATTCCATACTCAGATTCAAAATAGTTTTTTGCTGCTGCTTCCGCTGCTGCCTGTTCTACTTTATTATCCGCCATGTAGTCATATACATATGCCCAGTACGGATATGCACCGATTTTTCCGGTTCTGGTCTTTGCGTCTTTTTCAAGCTCTAAGTATCTGTAATAGCGGTCAAAATACTTCGAGTCATCCGATACATGGTTGAATACACCGTCCAGAACAATGTGCATATCATATTTTTTTGCAGCCTCTACCAATTTGGTAAAGTCGCCTTCCGTTCCCAGAATCGGATCGATCTTTTTATAATCGCTGGTATCGTATCTATGGCTGGAAATCGAAGCAAATACCGGATTCAGATAAATTACGTTTACGCCAAGCGCCTTTAAGTAATCCATCCGGTCAATAATACCCTTTAAGTCGCCTCCGTAAATCTCATTGCTCCATTCTTTGTCGCCCTTATGCGCGCCGGTACTATTATATGCTTCTTCCGTAATGCCATCTTTTTCAGCACCGATCAATGCTTCCTGCTCCGGATTTTCCGGCAGGGTGTACCAGTCTTCAATAAACTCGTATTTTACTGCTCCCCTTGCGTGCTCCTGCTTTTTATCGTTGGATTTATCCCCGTTATAGAAACGATCTGGGAAAATCTGGTAAATTACCGCGTTCTTCATCCAATCCGGCGTTTTGTAACCGGATTTGTATACGATCAAATCATACGGAAGGATATTGGTTAAATCCGTAAGCTTACCCGTTCCGTAATATCCGTCGTCATCCGAATAAACTTTTACCGCGCTGTCCTGATATACGATGAAGAAATATTCATATTCGCCGATCGTATCAAATTTTGCCTTTGTCGACCATTTCTGAACGCCGTCCACAGCATTTCCGTCTTTTTCCATCGGATAGGTTTCTGCACCGTTTCTGCTGACAACCAGCGTCGCACCTGTCACTTTGGAATCCGCCGAAAGCGAAAACGTTACTTCTTCGCCTGTCGCAACCGCGCCGAATACGCTCTTGTATTCGGAATCCTTCGAATCATATTTAACGCCGTCTGCCCCTACTGACCATGGCGCCGCATCATGATAATATACGTCATAGACAGGAGAATAATAGAACGTAACTTCTTTTTCACTGTCTAAAGTAAATGTATTATACGAATGAGAAATTCCTTTTTCCTCTACCTCAAGCTTGATATCGGAATAGGTTCCTTTCGGAAGCTTTACCTTCGCGGAATAAATTCCCGTCAGTCCTGCATCCGTCAGTTTGGTTCCTTCCGGAATTTCGGTTCCCGTTAAATCTACATCCAGAAATTCGTAGTTCAATGAAGTAACCGCCAGATGCGTTTCATCACTGTAATAAATCGTAACATCCATGGTTTCCGGAACGGATACGCTGTAATTGCTGCCTCCTGCTTTTCCGCCGACACCATAATTTTCATCCCAAGCTGCGTTTACCGCAATCTTAAATTCATAGTTTGCAGCCGGAACATTTTTAAATGTATAAGTATAGCATCCCAGTTCTTCCGAATATGTCATTTCATTTGATGCCGGATCCCAGCTTAGTCCTGGGAACGTACCCGGTACATACAGTTTTCTCGGCTGCTCATCCGGAAGTTCCGGAAGTTCATAATATGTAGCTTCATCTCCATATACAATATAAATATCACAAGGATTAGCTTTCTTCTGGTTATCTACAATATGGTCGGATGTCTTCCAATCCCAGCCGCCTTTCGATCTTGGTATCAGTCCAAACGAAGTAAGCGATGTGGTAACCGTAGCCGTCAACCATGTTTTTCCATCAATTTCCTTTGTTCCCGTAAAAGAAATCGGGTCAAAATCAGCCCCCTTTGGCTTCCAATAATGCATGTCTGCTTTACTCGGATCCATATGAGAAGAATTCCAGTCAAAGTAATAGATATTATATGTGTAAATTGTATCACTTACATCGATTGTCACATCTGATGTATGGTTGTCTTTATCGCTTGCAGTCAATACAAACGTTTGTGCTTTTGCAGACTTATCAATCGTAAGCGTGTTTTTATCTAACTTGATTCCTTCCGGCGGCGTGTCTTTGAACGCATAAGTAACCTCAACCTCCGTTGTCTTGCCATCTTCCGCATACAAAGTTAATTTTTCCGGAAGCGTCGCACTGTCTCCGGTTACTACATCCATTGAGGCATCCGACAGGCCAGGTATGATGAGTTGGCTATTTCCATTCTCAAGCAGCGGCAATGGATTTGCCGGATCTGTTATCCAACCATTCTCCCCGATTATAAGCTTATACTCATAAGTTCCCGCCGATAAAGTTTTTGTAAGGCTCCAAATTCCGTTTTCTTCATCATACTTATCAAACAGAATCTGCCCAGCTGCCCAGCTAGTCATGGTCCCTGCCAGATAAACTTTAGTATCCTTATCTGCCGGATAGCGGAAAGTAACCTTCTTTCCGTCTACCTCCGGACTGGTGTAAGTCGCTCCAATGGTAATAAGGGAATTTTCACCGTTTACCTTCTCATTTGCAGGATCCTTAACTGACTGTTGAACACCGTTATTATCACTCCAAGCGTTATCCCATACAAATTTATATTGGTACGGACCAGCCGAAATATCTGTAAGCGTTACCATCCAAATATTGCTTCCGTTCTTTTTGTGAAATTCCGGAGAGTCTGTCACTGACCAATTAAAGCCTGTCAGTTTTTCGTCTCCTACAATTCTAAGAACATTCTTTATCTTATTTTCCGTATCTACATAAAAGAACGTAACATCATATTTTCCATTTTCTTTTTTATTGGAAACATACGGCTTTTCGCCCAGTATAAGCAGATTATTATCACCATTAATCAATGGATTCCCTGAGTCATTTCTCCAATCATTATCAGTTGTTCCAATTTTGAACTTATACTCATATGAACCAGCTTCTACTTTTCCCAGCTTTACGCTCCATATGTTCCCTGATTTTTTCATCGAAATCGCTTGGCTATAGTTCCAGCTTCCGTTTGGTAATTGATCCCCCATAAGCTTGACTTCGTTTGCCGTCGCATCCTCATACTGGAACGTAACATCATACGTTCCGTCAGCATTCTTGACAACGATCGGACTTTCTACCGTAGCCGCCTTAGCAACCACCCCCCCAAGCTGGGAGAATGTGCCCATTGTTACCACC
>CANPZE010000105.1 GCA_947589315.1 uncultured Lachnospiraceae bacterium
GCAGAGAACCCAAAGGTCTCCATAAAGTCCGGGCAGGGTGTTGGAAAAACAGGCATGGAGGCTGTGGCGCTGCTGTGGTTCCTGTGTTGCTATCCATATCCCCGGATCGTTGCTACGGCGCCAACGAAGCAGCAGCTGCATGATGTTTTATGGTCCGAGGTAAGCAAATGGATGAGCAAGTCTCCTTTGCTCTCAGAAATCCTCAAATGGACCAAGACATATATTTACATGGTCGGGAACGAAAAGCGTTGGTTTGCGGTAGCGAGGACTGCTACAAAGCCAGAGAATATGCAAGGATTCCACGAGGACAATATGCTATTCATTGTTGATGAGGCTTCCGGCGTCGCTGATCCGATCATGGAGGCGGTGCTTGGTACGCTTTCCGGAGAAAATAATAAGCTTTTAATGTGTGGAAACCCGACAAGGACATCTGGAACATTTTATGATGCCTTTAACTCAGATCGGGCGCTTTATAAATGCCATACGGTATCCTCTGCAGACAGCCAAAGGACCAATAAGCAGAATATTGAATCACTCATAAGGAAGTATGGGGAGGACAGTAATGTGGTTCTCGTCAGAGTGTACGGAAGGTTTCCGAAGCAGGAAGACGATGTTTTTATATCATTGGCTGACTTAGAGCAATGCAGCAACAGGGTTTTTGAGTTGCCAGAAAACAGCATTGGACCATACATTATACTTGGCGTTGATGTTGCAAGGTTTGGAGATGATGAGACAGTCATATATAGAAACGTACAGGGAAAGATTGGAATGCCAATAACTAGGCGCGGTCAAGATCTAATGAGAACCGTTGGCGATATAGTTGCACTGTATAAGAGAACGGTCAACGAGTATCCGGATTACAAAGGCAGGATATACGCCAATATTGATGATACCGGTCTTGGCGGAGGCGTAACAGACCGTTTGAAAGAAGTGAAGAGAGAGCAAACACTGAACAGGCTTTTGGTGATACCGATCAATGCCGCAGAGCGGATTGAAACAGATACCAAAGACGGGAAAGAAGCCGCAGAGCATTATAACAATCTGACGACACATATGTGGGCTGTTCTTCGTGATCTTTTAAGAAATAAAGAGGTGCAGATACCGGATGATTCAGAAAGCATTGCGCAGTTATCATCTAGGAAATATTCTATGGCATCAAATGGAAAGATTGAATTGGAGAGCAAAAAGGAAATGAAAAAAAGAGGTCTTCCGTCTCCAGATAGAGGCGATGCAATGGCATTGTCTGTTTATCTAGGAAAGATTAAGAAGAATACAGTGAGCGCGCCAAGCAATGGCGTTGTTAATAGTCTTGACAAACAAAGTTACTGGGGGAGGTGAGAAAATAAAATGGCGAATAAAGAAATTGGACGCATAGGACAAAGGAGATATGGAGGAATTGTTTACGAAGAGTTTCTTCCGGAATTGAGAGGCACTAAAGGGATAGAGGTTTACCGGGAAATGTCAGAGAATGATGATGTAATTGGTGCCATCCTTTTTGCAATCGAAATGCTTGTGAGGCAATGCAACTGGAACATTGAACCAGGAGGCGATACGGCAAAAGACAAAGAAGCGGCTGAATTTGTAGAGAGCTGCATGAATGATATGCAAGACACTTGGATTGATACCATTTCGGAGATTCTGTCATTTTTGACCTACGGTTGGAGTTACCACGAGATCGTCTACAAGCGCAGGATGGGAAATACGAAGAACCCAAAGACAAAGAGCAAATACAGTGACGGCCTTATCGGATGGCAGAAATTGCCGATCAGAGCTCAGGAGACATTGTACCAATGGGAATACGACAACGAGGATAACCTGCTTGGCATGACACAGATGCCGCCGCCTGAATTTGGACTGTTTACGATACCGACGAGTAAGGCTATGCTGTTCCGGACAAAAAGCAGGAAGAATAATCCAGAGGGCAGGAGCATACTGCGAAATGCTTATCGGTCATGGTATTTCAAGCGCCGGATTCAGGAAATTGAAGGTATAGGAATAGAACGCGATCTCGCAGGATTGCCGATTATGCACGCTCCGGAGAATTTTGATATCTGGAACGAGGATGATAAGGAATGCGTAAAAGCAAGGGAAAATATGGAGCGCATGGTACGCAACATCCGCAGAGATGAGATGGAGGGCGTTGTTCTTCCGGCAGGGTTTGAGCTGGAATTGTTAAGTTCCGGAGGCACGAGACAGTTTGACACGAACGCGATTATAAACCGCTATGACACCCGAATTGCGATGACGGTGCTGGCGGATTTTATTTTTTTAGGACACTCTGAAACTGGATCTTGGGCGCTTAGCTCGGATAAAACAGAGCTTTTTTCAGTTGCAATCGGAGCGTTTTTGGATATTATCTGCGAGACGTTCAACAGCCAAGGCATACCGTCATTGATCGACATTAACGGGGAGCATTTTGCAGGAATCACGGACTATCCGAAAATGACGCACGGAGACATTGAGGATATGGACATCACAAAAATAGCATCATTTATCAGGGACATGACGGGAATCGGAATCCTTGTACCGGATGATGGTTTAGAGGATTACATTAGGCAGGTTGGGCATCTGCCGGAACGAACCTCAGACACACGGAACATTGATAACCGGAGAAGAGAGCTGCAGGAACAGAACGAACCTCCAGAGCCAGAAACAGACACGGGCGGGAAATCTGAAAATAGCAACGGCGTAGCTGCCGAGGAGATTCCGGATGAAGATGAAAAAGCTGAGGCGGCGAAAAAGAGGCTAGGAAGGGGTGCAGGAAATGGCATTTCGGATTACGCGGCAAAAAAGGCTGCGAAAGGCAAAGAGTGCAAACAGCCGAGAAGTCCTACGACGGCTTGAAGATTACCTAAAGACAGAATGCGATGAGCCGGTCGAAATTCTATGCGGCTTTTGGAGAGATCAGCAGAACGCGATTACCTATCAGGAATTAAGACAGGCGGTACTCGATGGAGCGCTGACTGCTGAGGCAGTCGAATTGTGGAGGCAGGATTATTCGATATTGGCATCTGACAGGCTTAACAGCATGTGGACCAGGGCTGTTTCAGCAGGACGAAAAGGGCAGCCAATCCTTGACAATGTACCGTTCGAGTTTGACACGCAGGCATCCGGCATCTTGAATTGGATAAAAGACCGCGGCGCAAATTTTGTCACGTCATGCACGGAAGAACAACAGAACGCAATAGCTGCCCTCTTGACGAAAAAAATGCGGGATGGGCATACGGTGGATGAATTGGCAAGGATGATCCGGCCATGCATCGGACTGACAGCGGGGCAGGCAGCGGCGAATGCCAAGTATTATGACAACATAGTTTCCAGCCTTAGAAAAGAGCATCCAAGGATGAAAGCGGAAACTATCCGCCAAAGAGCGAGGGATGCAGCACAGAAATACGCCGAAAGACAGCACCGGGAAAGAGCATTTTTGATCGCGCAGACAGAGAGTGCCTTTGCATATAACAGAGGGGCAGACGAAAGCATACGGCAGGCGCAGGAACAGGGATACTTAGGCATGATGAAAAAACGCTGGAGCACATCTGGCGATGATGCAGTATGTACTATCTGCTCGGCTCTGGAAGGTACGGAGATTGACATGGATTCCGAATTTAGCTTTGGAGGCAGAGTGTTATTTCCTGGTCACAGGATGCTCCCTCCGGCACATCCAAGGTGCGCGTGCGCCGTGGAGTACATAGAGGAAGAACCGCCAATCAAATTTATAGAAAGCCCGATAATGACCGGAGACAAGTGGATAGACAATTTTATAGAGGATTATGATAACAGTCTTATTTATACGAATGGCGATGAATCCATGAGCACAAGACTTCTTATAAGCCATGATGAGGTAAAGTACGAAAAAGACGAAAATATGGGAGTGCCATTTTTGTATAATAGCGACAGAGACGTTATCTCATATAATCCATATGCAGAAAATGCAAATGATTATGATATGAGATTTGCATTAACACATGAAAATGCCCATAGGGTTGACTGTTTGTCGCTGCATTCCTGGGAAAATGAAAATTTCCGACAGGCAATGGATTCTACGGCATTATTGATAATGTCAAATCCAGAAGCTTTAGAAAAATTGTTACAGAATGACGACTATGCCAATGATTTTGCATTTAACGATTTAATGAGCTCATTGACAAGGGGAAAAGCGAATGATATGCTTCTTGTTGGACATTCCGAGGAATACTTAGAATCTGATTATCGGCGTTCCTTGGAGGTGTTTGCCGACATAACATGCATTGATATGGGGGAATCTGCAGTCAGAAAAGAATTGGACGGAATACTAAAAGAGCTGTATGAAGCATACAAGGAGGTCGTGGCATGGAAGAGTCTGGAATCATGAATTTTTTGAAAACAGATAAGGAATTGCAGGATATGAGGGAGAAATGGAAAGAGCTTGGAGTAGATGAACCTTTTCCACTGTTCAATTATGATGAATATAGTGGGACGAGTGACTACAAGGAGACGATTAGCAAATTATTAGATGATTACGAAAAAAGGAACTAATAAAAACGGTTCCTTTTTTGTTGTAATTTTCAAGGAGGCGATAGCATGAAACAATTTTCCGACATAATTTCCAAAACAGAAAATTCCGGTGATGTTGATATCATAAAAGGGAATTTCAAGATAGCGAAATCCGATGATGAAAAAAGGCTCGCTTTTGGATGGGCCAGCGTTGCGATACGTTCTGATGGGGAAGTAATAGAGGATTGGCAGAGCGACATCATTGATCCGGAAGAGCTGGAAAATGCAGCATACGACTATGTCAGGCTGTATAGGGACGGCGGGGAGATGCACGAGAGAGGCGGCGTTGCTGTCCTGATTGAGAGCGTGGTCTTTACGGAAGAAAAAATGCTGGCTATGGGCATCCCGGCGGGAACGCTTCCGGTAGGCTGGTGGATAGGGTTTAAGGTCACAGACGAAGATGTATGGGGGAAAATCAAAGACGGCACCTATTCTATGTTCTCCATCGAAGGGGAGGCAGAGAGAATAGAGGTATAAGTCAGGCAAAAAGAGGCGTAGAAGCGTTTTTAGGCATAAAAACCATATAATCCTACATTGCGAATCTAAAAAAGGGCGCATGTAAATATTTTTATTGATAAAACAAGACATCCAGAATAGGGTGTCTTTTGTTTTATATAAATTCATAGCCTCTCGGATTCATATGAGCAGGCATAGATTTGTATTTTGACAACTGAATATTGTGAAATTTTGAAAAGATA
>CANPZE010000106.1 GCA_947589315.1 uncultured Lachnospiraceae bacterium
CATCTGATGGCATGTATGTATATAAAGCATCCCCTGGCTTTCCGCCATTCGAAGGCTTCCAGCGTCAAACGGAACAATTGTGTTAGCCCCCTGTACAGACCCAGCGCCTAACCGATTCCATTCCTTATCATACTTTACAATGCGCACGACTTCCACTTCATTGTTTTCATTCTGATTCTCCTGGCCAAACACAAGGAAATTATAAGAATCTCCGCAAAAAAATCCCCCAAACAAAGGCAATTCCATCTCCAATTGATTCTGTCCCGTCAGCTGAAAAGAATCCGAGTATTCTTCCACGATCACGGAATCGCTAAAAGCTTCGACACGCATAAATCCATTATCCGTCTCATTCAGATATGCGCTGACTGGCGTTGACCAGCGTTTATTCCCCACGTATCCGTGCGAATTTGCAGCCATATCCACGGTTCCATCCGATGAATACTCCATAAATTTTATATGATTTTGAGGCACATGGGAAGAAGAAGGATTCCCATTGTCCGAACTATCGTCATCCGGTTTTTCACTTGGCACATCGTCCTCCGGCACATCCTCTTCCGGCTCTGCTGATATGACCGGGACATCCTCGGCATCACTCTCGGCGCCATTTATTTCTCCTTCATTGGGAAGATCCTGCGCCACTGCTGTTCCCGCATCTGACCACAATTCATTATCAGACAGATCCACATAGACAACCGGACGTATGCCTGCTACGATATCTACACTAAAACCCTCGCTGATTCTTCCATCCGGCAATACATACATAGCCTTATCATTTGTTGCGCCTGGTCCCCGCAGCCACCAGGCGTCCGCCGTCTCCGTATTGGAATACATATAGGGCTTTGTAGCCGCATAAGCAGTATTTGTCGCTGACTTGGTATTTGACGCCTGAGATTGATCAGAAAATTCAAATCCATACTCCGGATTTATTGCTTCATCATAAGACAATAAATACACTTTATCCTGCGTCGATTTTCCACCGTCAGCTCCCATAAAAGTATCTGCCGCCAGATTTTTTATCGTCTTAGTCTGTACAGCTGACTGCTCTTTCTCATCGAATGCTGTCTGATAAAACGTATGATTCAGCCACTTTCGCATATCGCAGGTTTCCCATGTACATTCCTCGGCCTTTGCATTATATTGTCCGGCGTCCAGTATCTTGTCTGATAACAACAGGGCAAAATTCCCGGAACGGGACAGAATGCGCCACCGGATTGGTTCCATTTCATCCGATAGATTGACCTTTCCATCTCCATTCGTATCATTTTGATAATAATTGCCAAAATAAATACAATCCCACTTCCCTGTTGTATTCTCTGTCGGAAGCGTACAGGAGTCCGCCGAAACGTATTCCGGTATGCCCGCCACTGCCAATACTGCTATCAGCAGTAAGGACAATATTTTGTTTTTCTGTTTCTTTTTCTTATACATATTGCTGCTACCTCCCTATAATATTCCTATAATTTATTTGCATTATTATCCTACACCAGATCGTTCACCACTGAAAGATTTTCCATCCTGCTATATAATAGGCTTTTCTTCCAGTTTCCGAAAGCACTTTCCCTGTGCCGTAATTTTCAAATCCTGATATTAATGAGTTTTTCCCCTCAAATCCCTTTTAAATTCTGGTTTTTTACTCGTACCAGTTCATTCAGGTCTTCTAATTCATCGAGAAAAGTATCTTGCAAGAGCACTTCCTTCCATGTTTCATAGATTTCAGAATATGATCCCTATCCTCTCGATCCCTTTCTAATCTTTTCCTCCGGATCGACAATAACAGGTAAAACCGTGAGGAAACTCATTCCCCACGGTCCGTTTCTTCTTTTCGTTACTTTTATTTCGCTTTACACTTCTTCTTTGCGCTCCAGCTTCCGTATACCGTTTTGCCCCCGGATTTTTTATATGCGCGGACTCGGATATAATATGCCTTCTTTGACTTCAAGCCCTTCAGCGTTACGGAAAGCGCTCTTACATTCTTCTGTTTTTTGCCGGCAAAGCTGGATTTTAATGCATACTGAACCTGATATCCGGTTGCCCCCGATACCATTTTCCATTTTACGGCGATCTTTTTCTTGCCCTTTGCCTTGCAGCTTCCCAATTTTACCTTGCCTGGCTTTTTCACCTTAACAGATGTTTTGCCGCTTCCACTGTCTTTATCCGGGTCGGCGCTCTGTGTCGGCATAGCGCTCTGCGTTGGCATCACAGTCTGCATCGGCATCATGGTCTGCATCGGCATCATAGTCTGCATTGGCGCTGCGCTCTGCGTCGGCATAGCGCTTCCGTTCGGTGTTGCGCTTCCATCTGGCGCTGCGCTTCCGTCCGGCGCTGCGCTTCCATCCGGCTCTTCGCCGTCGTCCGGCCTTGTCGTGTTCTCTGGTTCCTCGCTCCCATCTGGTCTTGTCGTATTTCCCGGTCTTGTCGTGCTCTCTGGCTCTTCGCTCCCATCCGGTCTTGTCGTACTTCCCGGTCTTGTCGTGCTTCCCGGCCTGGCACTCGCATCTGGCGCTGCGCTCGCATCCGGCCTTGTGGTGCGCCCCGGTCTCGCCGTTTCTTCCGGCGCTGTAGTGCTCCCTGGTCTGCGGGTGCTTTCCGGAGATAATGTCCGCCCCGGCATTGCAGTCGCATTTGAATCGCCTGAGGACAGATCGACATACGGTATTCCTCGGTTATATGCCCAATCCTTTACCTCATCTGTATATCCCTTAACGATCAGCTTCGTATCGGAAGCGTTGTATACATAATCAGGAAAACACTCGCTCCATATTTCAGTAAGACTAAGACTTTCCGGAATTGTAATGGACGTCAATCCCGGACAATCCACAAACAGTTCTGTCATTTTAAGCGATTGAACACTGTCCGGAATGACATAGTCGCCAGTCTTACTCTTAGGGAAAAACAGGATTCTTGTCATATCCTTATTAAAAATCACGCCGTCTTCCTCTGAATAAAACGGATGATCCTCCTCCACAGTAATCGTTAATTTAGATGCACCACGAAAAGTAGCTACATCGTCCGTGTACTCATCATTAAACACCAGCTCTTTATCTAACGTCAGGGTTCCTGCCTTTTTCGCCGGATACGCTATAATATTAGTCACCTGAAACTCTTTCGGTACATCCTCTTCCCCCCATAAATACCGCGTCCGATTCTCACAAAGCATTCCATTCCAAGAATAGTAGTCCTCATTCCCCTCGTCCACTGCAATACTCTCCAGCGGACAGTCTCCAAACGGATTACCTGTAATGAACTGTACCGAAGCCGGGATCGCATTGATTTCGGTCAGGCTGCTGCACCCATCAAAGATAAGACTGCTAAGAGATTCCAAGGTATCTGGAAGCGTAATAGACTGCAGCTTTTTACAATCCTGAAATGCATAGCTACCAATCTCTGTCAATCCCTTTGGCAAGGAGATTTCCTGCAATGAAGTACATCCGTTAAACATTCCATCTGCTATACTTGTCAAACCTGACGGCAATGTAATATCTGTTAAGTTTTCACAATAGGCAAATGCATCACTGCCAATCTCCGTGACACTTTCTGGAACTGTAATCTTTTGCAGCGCCGTGCAGCCTTCAAATGCACTATACCCTATTTTGGCAAGCTCCGATGGCAGTGTAATATTCTTTAAACTTTCACATTCCTCAAATGCACCACCGCCAATCTCTGCAACCCCTTTCGGAATCGTGATTTCTGTCAGAGCTTTGCATTTACTAAATGCAGAGTAATCAATCTGTATGACGCTTTCTGGGATATCAATCTTTTTGATACTAGTCCTAGTAAAAGCATCGTAACCAATATATTTCAGTGATTTTGGCAAAATAACTTCCTCAAGAGTTACATAATCGAACGGAGTATATATCGTAAACGCCCAATTACTGCCTGAAGGAGTATATTCAACACCGGACGCATAGGTATAAGTAAAGGTATCTCCAATCCCCACCACATCTTTGCCGTCCAGCGTCTCCGGGATTGTTACAGATACCGGATCGTCACTTTCAACAGCATAAAATACAATCCATGCGCCGCCTTCATAATCCACATACCAGTAATCTCCCGATTCGTGGATCTCTGCGACTTTTTCCGGTTCCTCTGTCTCCAATGGTTCCTCCGATTCCATCGGTTCCTCCCACTCCTCCTCATCACCGCCCGCTGCCCATGACTCTGCTCCCGGCATAACAGAAGCGCCGGAAAGCGCCAGGCTAAATGCCAGAGCATAGGACAACGTCTTTTTCTTCCATGTCTTTTTTCTCATATTTTTTCCTCCATCTAAAATGATATTAACTACGTTTCTATTTTATCAGGTACATTTTCGAAATCTGTCCATAATTCTATTTTTTACCAGTTTTTAGCCTCTCTTCTATCATGTGCAATATCGTTTCCGATTTGATCTTCTTCTCCTGAGGCTGCTCCTGATGCAAATCCAAACGCAGCACATCCTGCTCCTGATCTTCTTTTTGATCTTCTTTCTGATCCTCCTTCTGTTCTTCTTTCTGTTCCGGTCTCTCCCTTGCCCTATCAACATACAAGTCAGTTGGATTCAATCCGCTCAGCCGCCTCCTTTCCCCACTGCCAGTTGATACTCCCTACCGCCCTACACTATACCAAATGATTTTTCGAAATCCTTTCATAAAAGAAAAAACAGAGCCATACGACGGCTTTGATAAAATTGCTTCACAGAGGATGTTCCAAAATCCTCTTATAAAAGAAAAAAACGGGGAATAGAAATCCCCCGGATGCCTTTTCTAACAGTTTCCTTTTTAACTGGCGCTTACAGCCAAACGTTTTCCATTCTCTTTTTGGAAAGCAGTTTCCATTCTTCCGCGATCCTCCCAAGCTCCCCCGCCCCCGCTTCGGCGCTCCCATGCCGCATGATACGCGCTCCCAGGATTTTTTTTAAAAAAACGGTCAGGCTCTCGATACAGGACGCTCCGGCCGCCACACCGCGCTGCTCCAGCGATTCCCGGACAGCCCTGTTGATCCTTCCATACCGGCTGGAGCTGTCATACAGTCCGCCTGTTATATAGTAATACAACATCCCCCCGACAGCATACAGATCGGTCGAACCGTCTATCCGTTCTATATATTGCACCGGCTCTTCTGCAAAATAAGAATATAACTCCGGCGCAGAATAGCCTCTATGCTCTGTCAGGCAAAACGGTCCCGCCTCCGCCTCCCTGCCGGT
>CANPZE010000107.1 GCA_947589315.1 uncultured Lachnospiraceae bacterium
CTGAGAAAAGCTTTGGAGCCGGTCCGGGACAGAATCATCCTTCCGGAACCCGCCGAAAACAGCCGTCCGTCATGGTTTGGATTTATGATTTCAATAAGACCGGAAACCGGACTTGAGCGGAATAAAGTGACAAGATACATTGAGGAGCATAACGTCCAGACACGTCTCCTTTTCAGCGGAAATCTGATCAAGCACCCATGTTTTGATCCGATCAGGGGAACTGATGCGTACCGCGCAGCGGGAAGCCTTGACGGAACGGAGTTTATTATGAATAACTCGTTCTGGATCGGAGTGTATCCGGGCATGACGGATGAAATGATCGATTATATGGCGGAGACGGTAAAGGAAGCGGTAAAACTTTAAATTTGGAGTGGTTCAATGAAAATTCGTTTAGCAGATTATGTGGCAGATTTTCTCGTCAGCCGCGGCATTACAGATATATTTACGGTTACGGGCGGAGGTGCTATGTATCTCAATGACTCTTTCGGACATCATCCGGGAATAAAATGCACCTACAACCACCACGAGCAGGCTTGTGCCATGGCAGCGGAAGCCTACGCACGGATAAACAATAAGATAGCCGCAGTCTGTGTGACGGCAGGACCCGGTGCTGCAAATGCAATAACTGGCGCAGTATGCGGCTGGATGGACTCAATCCCGATGCTTGTTATTTCGGGGCAGGCAAGGCTTGCTACAACAGTATATGCCTCCGGGCTTAGGCTGAGGACAAGGGGAGTACAGGAATTTGATATTACAGGATCCGTAAAAAACCTGACAAAATATTGTGAATTGGTAACGGATCCTGCGAAAATACGCTACTGCCTTGAAAAAGCACTTTATGCAGCATATGAGGGACGCCCCGGGCCCTGCTGGCTGGATATCCCCCAGGATATCCAAAGCGCAATGGTGGAAACAGATGATCTTGAGGGTTTTGAAGCACCGCAGAAGAATGATCCGGTAAGCAGCGATGTGCTTGACGGCATCATTGCTGAAATCAGCAGATCGGAGCGTCCGGTTCTGTTTATCGGCAACGGGGTAAGGCTTGCAGGCGCGCACAATGAAATGCTGGAACTGGTAGAAATGCTGAACGTTCCTGTTGTTACAGGCATGAGCAGCATTGATGCCATATCATCCGACCATCCTCTTTATGCCGGAAGAAGCGGGACAACGGGGGACAGGGCAGGCAATTTTGCCGTGCAGAATTCCGATCTGTTTATTTCTTTTGGGAGCAGGCTGGGCTTTTTCCAGACAGGCTTTAATTTTGACAGCTGGGCAAGGGCAGCATACAAAATCGTAAACGATATCGACCCCGATGAGCTTGAAAAAGACAGCATAAAGGCGGATATGAAAATATGCTGCGACGTCAGGGCGCTTATTTCCGGACTCCTCAAAAAGCTTTCAAAACCTATGCCTGCAAAAGATGAATGGATAAAAAAGTGTCAGGAATGGAGACAAAAATATCCGGTCGTATTGAAAAAACATTACGCCGACGTAAAGCCGAATATATATGCCTTTTTTGACCAAATGACTCACCGTCTGACCGCATCCGACAGACTGGTTGTAAGCGTCGGCACATCCCGCGTGGCGGGCAGCCAGGCGGCTTATATCACGGAGGGAATGAGGTTCATAACAAATCCCTCGACCGCCGCCATGGGATATTGCCTGCCGGCTGCGATCGGAGTATGCATAGCATCCGGCAGACGTAAAACCGTCCTTGTAACCGGGGAGGGAAGCCTGCAGATGAATATTCAGGAGCTTCAGACCATTGTCCACAACAAGCTGCCGGTCATCATCTTCGTTATGAACAATCAGGGTTATCATTCAATCCGCATGACGCAGAATAACTATTTCGAAAAACCGCTCGTGGGCGTCGGAGAAGAAAGCGGCGATTTGAGTTTCCCTGACCTCGAAAAGATTTCCTATGCTTACGGAATCAGTTTTAAAAGGTGTGGGAAATCTGCTGATATGGACGAGGCAGTCAGATGGGCGCTGTCGCAGAATTCTGTCTGCATTTGTGAGATGATGCTTTCAAAAGAACAGATAACGGAGCCGAAAGCGGCAAGCAAACGGCTTGAAAACGGGGCAATGGTTTCGGCACCGCTTGAAGACATGGCGCCTTTTCTGCCGAGAGAGGAGTTGATAGAAAACATGCTGATTCCTGTAGAATATGATAATGCGGTTAAAACAGGCAATACAACAGTAAATTCTGCGGGGGGGGTAACCTGTCAGATCATGCGGTGCCTTCAATGCTTTCCCGATTTCCTATTAAAACAAGCATGCAATAAAATGGAATTAAAATTGGGGAAAGTATTATGACCGTATCTGATTATATTGTGGAATACCTTATTTCTAAAAATATAACTGACGTATTCGGCTATCCCGGAGGGATGGTTACCTATTTCATGGATTCGCTGCGCAAAAGGAGCAGTGAAATAACATCCCATCTTGCTTACCATGAGCAGGGAGCGGCTTTTGCGGCCTGCGGATATGCGCAGGCCAGCGGCAGGGTAGGTGTTGCTTATGCCACAAGCGGGCCGGGCGCGACCAATCTGGTCACAGGAATATGCAATGCGTATTTTGACTCCATTCCGACGCTGTTCCTTACGGGGCAGGTAAATACTTTTGAAAGCAGGGGAAGGAAGAATGTCAGGCAGTGCGGATTCCAGGAAACAGACATTGTGTCCATTGTCAAGCCGGTGGCAAAATATTCCGCAAAGATCGAAAAGGCGGAAGATATCAAATATCAGCTTGATTATGCGTTTGATACTGCTGTGTCCGGAAGAAAAGGACCGGTGCTGCTGGATATTCCCATGGACATTTTCCGCACAGATATTGATCCCGGAATGCTTAAGGGATATTCTCCTGCTTTCCCCGAAACTCCTTCCGGGCAGATGGACTTACTGGCTGGTATGCTGTGCCGCTCAAAAAAGCCGCTGCTTTTGCTGGGCAACGGCATAAAAGCGGCAGGAGCTGCTGATGAGGTAAGCGGAGCAGCAGAAAAGCTGGGGATACCGGTGGTAACTACGATGATTGCCGTTGACGCTGCGGCCGGATATAAATACAACTACGGATTCATCGGTGCCTACGGGAGCAGGACGGCAAACTTCCTAGTTTCAAAATGCGACCTGCTTATATCGGTTGGGGCGAGGCTCGATGTCAGGCAGGTCGGGGCAAAGCGTGAAAATTTTGCTCCGTCTGCAAAGATCATAAGGATAGATATTGATGCGGGAGAACTGGACTATGCCATCCGTGAGGATGAGGTCCATATCTGCACGGATATAAAAAACGCCGCCGGAGTGCTGGGGAAGATTAAGGCAGGGGATTACAGCGGATGGATCAATCTATGCGAATCCATAAAGGAAAAACTGGCAGGGCTTGATGACAGGCGTCCGAACCGTCTTGTGAAAGAATTCAGCAGGATGATTCCTGCAGATGCCGTTATCACTGCTGACGTGGGGCAGAACCAGGTGTGGGTTGCGCAGTCGCTTGACTTAAGAAAGGGGCAGAGAGTGCTTTTCAGCGGCGGGCATGGCGCAATGGGTTATTCCCTTCCTGCGGCCGTCGGGGCGTGCATTGCATCATCCAAAAAGCCGGCCGTCTGCTTCAGCGGCGACGGCGGCATGCAGATGAACATTCAGGAGCTGATGGCAGTTTCCAATGAAAAACTGCCCGTTAAGATCATCCTGCTGAACAATTACGCGCTCGGCATGATACGGCACTTCCAGGAAATGTATTTTGAGGGGAACTATACCCAGACCACGGCTTCAGGGGGATATGCCGTTCCTGATTTCAGCGCGGTAGCAGGCGCATACGGAATCAAATATATCTGCTGCGAAAGGGAAGAAGACATACGGTCGATAGACAGGACGGTTTTCGAAAACAGCGGGCCTGTATTGATAGAGGTAAAGATAAAGGAAGATACTTATGTTTTCCCGAAGCTTGAATTCGGAAAGCCGAATCAGGATCAGGAGCCGCTGCTCGAAAGAAAGCTGTATAACGAGATCAATGAGATGGACATAGGGAGAAATAATCAATGAAAAGGGCAGTTATAACAGGCGCAACGGGAGTAGTGGGCACGGCCCTGATAAAGGAACTGGTCGGCAGGGGCATAGAACTGCTTATCCTCTGCCGGGAGGGCTCGCCTAAAAATAAGAGGATCCCCGAGCATCCGCTTATTGCAAAGAAATACTGCAGCCTGAGTGAATTATCCGGGCTTGCGAATGATACCGGAAAAGAGTATGACGTCTTTTACCATTTCGCATGGGCTGCAACTGCCGGTCCGGACAGAAACAATATGCATGCCCATGCAGACAATATTAAGCATGCCCTCGACGCGGTAGGGGCAGCAGGGCGTTTCGGCTGCAGGGTATTTATAGGTGCGGGGTCCCAGGCGGAATACGGGAGGCAGGAAGGCACATTAAAGCCGGATACGCCGTGTTTCCCGGAAAACGGGTACGGCATGGCAAAGCTCTGCGCTGGATATATGACACGCGAATATGCCCGCCAGCTTGGGATTAAGCATATATGGACGCGGATACTGAGCATTTACGGCCCCGGCGACGGGGAAAATACCATGGTTATGTCGCTGGTAAACAAACTGAAAACAGGCGGAACCCCGGCACTTACCGAAGGGGGGCAGATGTGGGATTACCTTTACAGCGCAGACGCGGCAAGGGCATTCAGGATGCTCGGCGAAAGCGGCATCGGCGGGAAAACTTATGTGGTCGGGAGCGGGAAAGCGAGGCCGCTTAAGGAATATATGGAAATGATCCGGGATACGGTATGCCCGGATGCCCGGCTTTCATTTGGGACAGTTCCATATGCAGAAAAACAGGTCATGCACCTCTGCGCGGACATCAGCGATCTGGAAAAGGATACAGGGTGGAGGCCCGTGGTGGATTTTCCTGACGGAATTAAAGAAATGCTGAAAGAAAATGATATCGGTACCTATGATTTCAGTAAAAACGCATTATAGCAGGAGTGATAACATGCCGGACGGACGACTGAAAAATTCCATACGAAATACCATATCAGGCATTACAAGCCGAGTAATAACA
>CANPZE010000108.1 GCA_947589315.1 uncultured Lachnospiraceae bacterium
TCCGCAGAAAAATCAGAAACTTCTTATAGAGGCGTTTGCGCAGATGATCCGGCGGACCGGGAACACTTCCGCTACGCTGACGATATATGGGCAGTCCCGGAAGAGTTATCGCCGGACGGAAGAAGAACTGAGAGAGTTAGTCAGTCGGTTTCAATTAGAAGATCGGATTTTTCTTCCCGGGCGTGCGAAAGACATTGAAAGAAAGTACAAAGAAGCGGATGCCTTCGTATTTGCATCTGATTATGAAGGCTGTCCGAATGCCCTGATGGAAGCGATGGCATCGGGTCTGCCCTGTATTTCTACGGACTGTCCTACCGGACCGTCTCTTTTGATCAAAGACCGTAAGAACGGACTGCTGATACCTGTGGGAGATACGGAAGCAATGTCCAGGGCCATGGAATATCTTATCGATCATCCGAAAGATGCAGACAGACTTGGCCGGGAGGCAAGACAGAGAATGAGAGAGTGGGGAACAGCACGGGAACAGACGGAGACACTCTTGAAGAATCTATATAGAATTTGTTCCTGATCAGGAGTATTTATGAAAATTATTTTTGTGACCGATCAATTACAAAATGGCGGCGCGGAGAGAGAAATCGTAGCTTTTGCCAATACATTTGTGGAATTGGGACAGGAGGTTCATATTTTTTGCATCAAGGAATTTATAAGCGATTATTCCATTGATCAGAGAGTATGCAGACATCGTTTATCCCTCACTTCCAGGGTGAATATTCCCAAGGTGCGTGTTTTGTTCCGATGGCGGAATGCGATTCCGGAGCTGCGGGATCTGCATGCGGATGTCATGCTGTCATTTAATCTGTCGCCCAAATATTTTCTGGGTCTTTGGTTTGCAGTCTTATTCACCGGAACAAAACTTTTGTACGTGGTCCGCAATAATCTGGAAAAAAAGTATAGTAAAAGAAAAGACAGGCGTCGTCGTAGATATGCGGCCCGTCTGGCGGATGGTATCTGGATCCAGACGGAAGAGCAGCGCTTCCTGTTTTCTAAGCATCAGCAGAAAAAAGTTTTTATAGTACCTAATATCATAGACCCTCGGTTTCTTCAGATACCGGAACATAAGCGGGAAGCAATATATCGATTTGTCAACGTGGGCAGGCTTCATCCCCAAAAAAATCAGAAATTGCTGATTGAGGCTTTTGCAGAAATGATTAAAAGGACAGAAGACCAACACGCCAGACTTTTTATATATGGTCAAACAATGCCATGGGACTATCCGATCGATGCAGAGTTAAGGCAGTTGATACAGAAATACCGGCTAGAGGAGCGCGTATTTCTGCCGGGACGCAGTAAGGAGATCGAAAAAATATATGAGGAAGCGGATGCTTTTGTGTTTAGTTCAGATTATGAAGGACTGCCAAATGCGCTGATGGAAGCGATGGCGGCTGGGCTTCCCTGTATCTCAACTAACTGTCCGACAGGGCCGTCCACTCTGATCAAGAGCGGTGAAAACGGGCTGTTGGTGCCTGTGAGAGATGTAGATGCAATGGCGCGGGCCATGGAATATTTTATTACGCATCCACAGCAGGCGCAGCAAATGGGAACGGCAGCGAGAAAGAGGATGGAGTCCTGGGAGAGCAGGGAAGAACTGGCGGAGAAGTTATTGGAAAATTTGAGGAGGATCTGTAAATAAGTTTATGAGGATTATTTTTATTGTAACGCATTTGATTGGCGGTGGTGCAGAGAGGGAGACAGTAGTTTTTGCAAATGAGCTTGTAAATATTGGAGAGGAAGTTCATATCATATGTATTCAGAATTTGAAAGATGACTACGTTGTAGATGAACGGGTACACAGGCATTTGTTTCATGGCACTCGTATTTCGATTCCGAAAATAAAAGGTGCTTGTAATCAGATCTTAATGACGAGTCTGTTACATAAAATCCATGGGGATGTAGTTTTTCCAATTTATGTACCATTTCATCTCGCAGTTTTATTTTCTGGAGCTAGACTGGTATATCCTATCCGTGGTAATTTGGACAAAGAGCTTTTAAATATAAGTGACAAAATTAAAAATAAATTTGCTTCTCAGTTCGCTCATGGTATTTGGATCCAGACAGAAGGTCAGCGACAGTATTTTCCGAAAAGAATACAGAGGAAATTGTTTGAGGTTCATAATATTCTGGATCCCCGTTTCCTGCAGATTCGCAGACAACCTCTGGGACAGATCACACGCTTTATCAGCGTGGGCAGGTTGCACCCCCAGAAAAACCAGAAAATGCTGATCGAAGCGTTCAACAAAATGATCCAACGAACCGGAAATGATTTATCGACTCTAACTATATATGGCCGGGTTCGCAAAGATTTTGTCTGGGTGGAAGAAGAACTGAAAAGACAGATAGAGGAACTTGGATTAAAGAACAGAGTTTCATTGGCGGGATGGGCAGAGGATATCGAGGAACGGTACAAAGAGGCGGATGTCTTTGTATTCAGCTCAGATTATGAAGGCTGTCCCAATGCACTGATGGAAGCGATGGCAGCAGGACTACCCTGTATCTCAACTGATTGTCCCACCGGTCCCTCTATGCTGATTGAGAGCGGAAAAAACGGACTGCTGGTACCTGTGGGAGATGCGGAGGCGATGTCCCAGGCAATGGAATACCTGATCGATCATCCAAAGGAAGCGGACCGGCTCGGCAGAGAGGCGAAACAGAGAATGAGGGAGTGGGGAACAGCGAGGGAACAGGCGGAGAGCCTGATGGAAAACTTAAGAAAAATCTGTTCCTAATCCGGGTGAATTTTTTGAAAGTTAAATGATTTGATTGTATGGTTGAGAAATTGCAAGGACTAAGGTATGAAAGATCAAAATAAAGAACAATGGAAATATTGTATAGAGTCGGGAAAAGGCAAACCGGAGCTGGGATTTAGGAGTCTTTGGGAGTATCGGGGACTGGTTTACCTGTTTGCCAGGCGGGATTTTGCATCGAAATACCGTCAGACGATGCTGGGACCGCTTTGGATGTTTTTGAATCCTCTTTTGAGTACGATCGTGTTCACAATCGTATTTGGCAGTATGGCAAATTTTCCTACCATGGACAGCAGTTCCATAGAAGGTCTTGTGATCCCGGGTTTTTTATTTTTAATGATCAGCAATATTTTGTGGGAATATTTTTCTAATACGGTAAAGAGTGTTTCCAAAACTTTTGTCGCCAACGCAAGAATTATGGGAAAGGTGTACTACCCCAGGCTTGTGTCGCCGGTTGCGTCCGCATTCTCTAATTTGACGACAATGGCAGCCCGGCTGCTGTTGTTTGGATGTTTCCTTATAGCGGGTATTGTCTGTGGCCGGGTATCGGTGCAGATTACATGGAGGGTGCTGTTATTTCCGCTGATGATCCTGCAGCCGCTGCTGCTCAGTCTGGGAGTCGGATTGATTATCTCCGCTTTAACGGTGAAATATCGGGATATTGGATTTATGCTGGATTTTGGTTTGCAGCTGTGGTTTTATCTGTCGCCGGTAGTTTATGGCCTGCAGCTTGTACCGGAAAAGTGGGTCTTTTTGTATATGTTGAATCCGGTCGCTTCCATTATGACAACTGCCCGGTATCTCTGCTTTGGATGCGGATATTTTCAGATATTTCCTGTTTTGTGGGGTTGGGTAATTACGGTAATTATCTTTCTGGCCGGAGTCCTTTTGTTTAACCGGGCTGAAAAGAATTTTGTCGATGTAATTTAATATATTGCATTGCTATTAGATATGGCGGGTGATGGATATGAGTGGACGGATGATCAAGGTAGAGCATATCTCAAAAGAATATCGGCTGGGTGTGATCGGACAGAAAGAACCGTGGAAAAAACCGGACAATATTCATGAGAAAATTCTAAAGATGCCGCCGCAGGGATTGGGAGAAAATAGGATCAATGAAAGGGGAAAATTTCTGGCTTTGTCTGATGTATCTTTTGAAGTAAATGCCGGGGAGACGCTGGGGATCATCGGACATAACGGAGCAGGTAAATCCACTCTGCTTAAACTCCTTACCAGGATTACGCAGCCCACCGAGGGACGTATATTTTTGAACGGGCATGTAGCGTCAATGATCGAGATCGGGACAGGTTTTCACCCAGAGCTGACTGGACGTGAGAATATTTATCTCAAAGGCGCTGTGCTAGGAATGAGTATGCGGGAAATCGACCGAAAGATGGATGAGATCGTCGAGTTTTCCGAGTGCGGAATGTTCTTGGATACTCCGGTAAAACGGTATTCCTCCGGAATGTATCTGAAGCTGGGATTTTCTGTTGCAGCGTATCTGGACGCGGAGATCGTGATTATGGATGAAGTTCTTGCAGTGGGGGATACGGTGTTTCAGAATAAGTGTATTCGAAAGATCAGGGAAATTTCTGAATCCGGCAGGACAGTTCTCTTTGTGAGTCATAACATGAGTACGGTCAGAAGGCTCTGCAGCCGATGTATTGTTCTGGATCAGGGAAAAATGACATTTGACGGAAGTGCAGGAGATGCCATACATCATTATATTTCCCAGAATCTTTCATCCGATCCGGCGAGGAATCTGGAAGATCAGGAGCGGTATTACCGCAGGATCGGCGGATTAGCCCGTATGACTTATATTGATCTTTTGGGGCGTACAGTCTTTGAAATGGGAGAGCGTATGCGTTTTCAGCTGCGTTTCCGAGTTTTGCAGCTGTTGGAAGGTTTGTGCTTAAGAGTTGGCGTATGGGCGGCGGACGGTCCGGCTGCGGCTATTGGATTTGTAAAGCTGGTACAGGCGTCGGAGGGAGATAATGAGGTACAGATATGCATGGATATATCTCGGCTTCTTCCAGGGAAATACAATTTAGAGCTGCTCCTGGTAGAAATGGATGACAATGGGCGGATGATAAAGCAGGACGTCCTTAAAGATGTAATTACCTTTGAGGTCATAATTTCGGCGGATCGTCCGGTTT
>CANPZE010000109.1 GCA_947589315.1 uncultured Lachnospiraceae bacterium
AGGGAAATTCCACCAATTTTGCAGTATCAGTTTTTTGTGCAGTTCTTCCTTTGACAGAAAACTGTTGCCGGAATAAAATAAGAATGATGACGAGTGGCGTTCAACGCGTAAATCCAGTTGAACGCCACTCGTTTTTTATTATGATCGCACAGCCGAAAAAGAGATGCCGGGATATATACCTGGGAGAGGCTGTAGAAGGGCAAAACAGTTTTTAGACGAAAATGACGGAGAAAGGAAGGCTTTATATGAAAACAGAAACGGATCAATTATTAGGAAGCGAAAGTATTGGCAGACTTATGAGGAAATATGCCATACCATGTATTATTTCCCTGCTGGTGGGAGCCCTGTACAATATTGTAGACCAGATCTTTATCGCAAACGCGGATTATCTGGGATCTTATGGAAACGCTGCAAACACGGTAGTTTTTCCGCTCACGGTCATTGCGCTTGCGATTGCCGTTATGATAGGGGATGGATGCTGCGCCTTTGTCAGTCTGAGCCTTGGCAGAAAGGCGGCCGATGAGGGGAGAAAGAGCGTAGGGAATTCCGTGGTTCTGATTCTCGGAAGCGGTATTGTTTTATGTGGGATTTACCTTCTTTTTGCAGATCCTATTCTAGCTTTATTCGGCGGAACGGTGAACAACGAAACATTTCAGTGCTCAAAAGAGTATTTCTTCTGGATCACACTTGGCATTCCTTTTTATATGTTCGGGCAGGCCATGAACCCGATCATCCGGGCGGACGGAGCGCCGAAATTCGCGATGATATCCACTCTGCTTGGCGCTGTGATCAACATTATTCTTGACCCTGTTCTGATATTTCTGTTCCGATGGGGAATGATGGGAGCGGCGGTAGCCACAGTGATCGGACAGATCGCAACGGCAGCTCTGGCGCTCTGGTACCTTGGGAATATGAAGCTGACCCGACCTTCTGGAAAAGATTTCCGTCTGGATCAGCATATTGTCAAAAAAACGCTGACGCTGGGCGTTACGAGCCTGTTGTCACAGATTTCTCTGGTAGCGGCAATGGCGGCTATCAACAACATGATCCGCAAATATGGGGCGAGGGACGCCGTTTTTGGTCAGGAGCAGTACGCCCAGATCCCGATGGCCGTGTTGGGGATCGTGATGAAGTTTTTCCAGATTGTGATTTCCATTGTCGTAGGAATGGCGGCGGGCTGTATTCCCATTGCAGGTTACAACATGGGCGCCGGCTTAAAGAGCAGGGTAAGGAGCCTGTTTTCTTGGCTGCTGATTACGGAGGCGGCCGTTGGGGTCGCCGCGTTCCTTGTCGTGGAAATTTTCCCTGGTCAGCTCATTTCTGTTTTTGGCGCGGCTAATGAGAGTGTATATTATACGACGTTTGCCCTTAAGGCGTTTCGCGTCTATCTCTGTATGATCCCTTTTGCCTGTGTAAATAAAGCCTGCTTTATCTTTCTGCAGGCCATGGGTAAGGCGGCCGCTTCTACTATGCTCTCTATGGTCCGCGAAATAGTCTTTGGCGTAGGTTTCGCACTCCTTCTTCCTGTCTTTTGGGGTTTGGACGGCGTTTTGTATTCCATGCCATTGTCCGATATCCTGACTTTTGGAATAGCGGTAGTTTTAATTGTAAAAACATATAGGGAGCTTGATACAGAAAAAACTACTATTGCAGTTTCTCCCATTGCATTTTAGATATTTTACGGTATAATCAGATATATGGCACAGACCTTATGACGACCGTTGTCGTAATATGTCTGTTATAACAGTGAGGGGAGATGGAACGATGAACAGGAAAAAAAGAGGACGCAGAAGTCTGGTCTGGTTTTTGAGCCTGGCCATGTTATTTACGGCGCCTGGAACTCCTTCTGTATTTGCGGAGGAAGTAGTGGAGGAGAGCCAGGAATCGCAGGAAATTGTGGAAAGCGAAGAAGAAATTTCCGAATCAGAGGAAATCATTCCAGGCAAAACAACTGACACAAATGAAAGTATTCCAGAGGGAGATCTTGAAACTGAGGATTCCCAGGATGATAATCAGGAGACTTCTCAGGATAACGCTCTGGAGACTTCCACGGATGGCGCTCAGGAAACTTCCCCGGACGATGATCAGGAAGCTCCTCAGGACGACGATCAGGAGGCTCCGTCCGTCACGATTCAGGCTACTTTCAGCGGCCCGGATCAGACATATTGTTTAGATTATATAACTGAAGGCACAAAGGTGACCCTGGTAGTCAGAGACAATAAGGGCCTGAGCGCCGTGACGATCAACGGCATTCTGGTCAGCGGTTCCCTGACGACGGAATTTACTTATGAGATGTCTGCAGGAGATCGTCAGACGATATTGGCGACGGATCAGTCGGGAAATGAGTCCAGTCTTACCGTAAACGTCAAAAAAATGCACAACTATAAGCAGGGCCCTGTGGAAATGAAAGCAACCTGTACAAGGGCAGCTTATACGGGGTCCCTGGGAGTATGCACCTATTGCGGGAATGAGATGCTGATCATGTATAGACCAAGCGGATCGCCGCTGGGACATGATTTTCAGGAAACAGAATGGAAACTGAGCGATGGCACGACAACTAAGGTGAAAGTGTGTTCCAGGTGCGGTATTTTGGAAGAAGGTTTTACTCTTGAGGGAGAACATCATTGGGCTGCAGAATATACTGTAGACAAAGAGGTTTCCTGTACGGAAGAAGGGTTTAAATCCATTCATTGCACGGATCCGGGATGCGATGCAAGGAAAGATATCACGCCGATTCAATCCTATGGACATCGGTTCGGATCTTATTATTGGGAAAAAGTAGCTTCCTGTACCCAGGACGGCATCCGAAGTAGAGACTGCTTAAATTGCGATTACCATGAGTCGATTCCGATAAAGGCATATACGCATGAGGCGGCGGTCCAAAATGACTGCACGAAGCCAACGGTCTGCAAATGGTGCGGGATTGTTATGGAAGAAGCCCAGTATTCTGAACACTCGTTTGGCGGCGACTATAAATCGGATATGGTGAATCATTGGAAAATGTGCCAGAATCCAGGCTGCTATCAGAAGGAAAAGACGGCGCATAGCTGGATTGCAGACGAGGGCGACTGCACAAAAGGCAATCAATGTTTGGAATGCGAGTATGTCAAGGCGGGAAACAGGGATCATAAATATGGTTATCGCTCTAATGCGGAGGGACATTGGTTTGCGTGTGATAATCCTGGCTGTACTGTAGAAAATAAAACGGTGACGAAACACACCCGGAACGATGACGCCAACTGTGCGACCCCTATTTACTGCAGGCAGTGTGGATATATGGTGGAGCCTGGCGGAACGCATACCCTGGAGATAGGGTACGACAATATGAACCATTGGACGGAGTGTACCAACAAGGGCTGCCTGTATTCTACTGCCAGTGAGGCACATCACAGCAGCGCGGAGAGCAGCGACTGTACCAAGGGCATTACCTGTGACAGCTGTGGATATCAGATGACGGCACCCAAATATAAAGCGCACAATGCTTCCGGCGAATGGTTCACGGATGAAACATCCCACTGGAAGGTCTGTCAGAATCCTGGCTGTACTGCTGTAGTATCCAGGGAGGAGCATAACGGAGAGCTGGTTGTAAAGGAAAATATTCAGCCGGCGACCTGTACAACGCCGGAAATCTATGATGAGGCGGTATTTTGTTCCGTATGCGGCGAAATGACCGACCGGACGGAGAATGTGACCGGGGCCCCCGCGCTGGGACATTCCTGGAGTGAGTGGGTAGAAGTCGATCCGGTGGAGAGCTGTGAAGATTCCGGATATCAGGAACGAACCTGTAAGGTCTGTGGAGAGGTTGAAATAAAAAATATAAATGCCTCCGCCCATGAGTGGGAAGATGATTACACGGTAGATAAGGAAGCGACCTGCCTGCATGACGGCAGCAAGTCAATTCACTGTAAGAACTGCAGCGCAGTAAAGGAAAGTCAGGTAATCCCTGCGGCAGGACATACATACGGGGACTGGATCGTTGAAGTGCAGCCCGGTTGTGATACGACGGGCCTTGAATACCATATCTGCACAGTCTGCGGGGAGGAATCCTCACGGCAGACCCAAGTTATGGATGCTATAGGCCATAAGTGGAATACGACGTACACTGTAGATAAACCGGCGAACTGTACGATTGAAGGCAGTCAGTCCATTCACTGCAGCGTCTGCGATGAAGTAAAAGAGGGAAGCGCCCAGGCAATTCCCGCGCATGGACACACTTTTGGCGCATGGGAAGATATTACATCCCCGGATTGCGATGATTCCGGCGCAAGACGCCATACCTGCGATGTCTGCGGCATTATTGAGACGGAAAATCTGAAACCTACCGGCCATGACTGGGAAGGAGAATATGTTATTGATAAAGAGGCCAGCTGCACAGAGAGCGGGAGTATGTCGATCCACTGTGCAAATTGCGACGCAGTGAAAGACAGTATTGAGATCCCTGCGCGGGGGCACAGCTTCGGAGCTTGGGAACATGTGGACTCTCCGACATGTGATGCGGCAGGAAGCGCCCGTCACATCTGTGAGGTCTGCGGATATCAGGAAACACAGAATGTCGCGGCCTCCGGTCACGACTGGCAGAAGGGCTATACCGTCGATACCCCTGCCTCCTGTTCCACGGACGGAAGTATGTCCATTCACTGCAATAACTGCGATACTGTAAAGGATAGCCAGGTGATCCCTGCGCTGGGCCATGCCTTTGGAGAATGGGAGGATGTACTATCCCCCAGTTGCGATAAGGAGGGAAGCCAGAAACGCACCTGTACCAGATGCAATTATGTGGATACCAGAAATGTAATCGGAACCGGGCATCAATGGGAGGATCATTATACCACGGATAAACAGGCGACCTGTGTGGAGGAT
>CANPZE010000110.1 GCA_947589315.1 uncultured Lachnospiraceae bacterium
CGGGAGGTTTTTATTATCGGTTGTCTGCATCTCAATGCAGTACACGGAATCTTCATCGCCTTCTACAAAAATATCCAGCCTGACGCTTTTTGCATCATAGGTAAGGTCGATCGTGTCCTGATACTCCGGATACTCAATGCGGGAAATCTTCACGCCCAATATCCGCTCCAAAAACGGCTTGCAGTATTTGGGATTCCTCATAATGACACTGAACATAAAATCATCGCTAATCTGCAGTTCCTCAAATGGCTTTTTTACAAAATGCGGTTTTTCCATAGAATCCTTATTTTCCGTGGAAAGTTTATTCCCCATTCTTTCGTCACATCCTTCCTCTTTTATTATAATATGCCTCTGCCCGATCCGCAAGTGCCAACCTTCAAAATATCCTATTCCTATTCGTCCTATTTGCCATTTACATAATTAATTCACAATACAGAAAAGTGTTCATTGGCTTTTGTTCCAACAAACACTTTTCTTCATATGATATAAGTTATTTATGCTTACATAATCCTTTGCCACTCTGGCCGCATGAGTATGATACATCTATTTTGGCACTTGACGTTTTAGCAATATATTAATTTCTTTGTGATGACAGTTTTGTATGAATTATTTGATAATTTCATTTACAATCAAGTAAATGCTTATCAGCTTCAATTCTTCACAAACTTTACCATTTAATACATACCTGAATATGCGTGATAGTTCTTATTGGCAAACAAATCAGTTATCAGCTTTTCATGGTCTGGATCATACCGGGCAAATGCTTGTGTTAAAAAATCGTCTGCTAAAAAGAAATCATCCATATCTTTTAGCAAAGAAGCACTGTGAATATCTGCATCCTTCCCAAACAAAAGCAACAATAAAGGATAACAATCATGCTTAAACTGCTTTTCTGTCAACTGCCCATTTTGATACATATTTGTAAACGTATCATATTCTCTTTTTGCTGTACCAATATTGACAGCAGCATCATATAACTCCCTGTCATACAGCATTAAATCATGTAGCCTGGAACGGTCCATCTCAGACAATGGTGTACCGCTTGCAATCGCATCAGCAGTATCTTGAAATGTTGTGCCATCCGAATACCATGTAGCTGTTCCACCTGTAATCTGCCCATTTTCCACACGGTATACATACATTCTGTCCTCGGAATACAGCGTTGTACTCCAGTCATATAATGGTGTGGCTTTTGAATACATCAGGGCATCATAGGCATTCGATGTATTCCAACCTATCGGCTTTGATTCATCTAAAGTAATGGCTTCCGTTTCCACTGCGATCTGAATCAGTTCATATTCTGAAATACGTTTTCCCTGATAATAGATATAGCAGGATTTTGAAGCATTATACCTCTCAGGAAGTATACAGGATTTCTCATTCCCAACGGAAGATAATTCCTCTCCTGCTATGACACCGTTAGATGTATATGTAAAATAGGTTTCTTTGCCAGCAGGAATATAAGCGTCTTGAGAATTTACTGACATATTTGCAGAAACAGACTCCCGATCTTTTCTGTTACTTTCTCCTACGTCATACAGTCCCTGATTATAAGAATCACTTATATTTGCAATATTCACAGCCATTCCCCCTCATTTCCAGAGCCATTTCCCATTACATCGAAAAAAGAAATAATCCTAAGAATGTTGTCCAGTCATCCAAACAGCACTCTTCTCGTCAATTTTTCCATCCAAAAAATCCTGCCAAAAGCTTTCTGCGGTAATAATACTACAATCCCTCCCCCTAAGCTGATGCAGGAGTCCAACACACTTTTCATACGATGTGCGATCTGTCAATGGAATTTCCCATATTATTCCACCCTCATGAACACAACTAATCCCATATGCGTCTACCCCAATTGCGCATAGCTCATTTTCACCCACTGTCTGTTCACTTTGTTCAAGATATTCCGCACGCCGCTTTTCCAGCTCTTCCTCATTCACTTCGGAAACCTTTTTTTCATTTTGCGGAATGGATAACCAGTGATTATCTTTTACCTTTTCACTCACAAAATCTGAAAAGGATACTTCTTTTCCCAATGTGTCTTTTTGATTTCCCGCCATTCTATGATTTATAGAATATAGATACGGTACATTCCATGCTGCATTTTGAATGCTCATAATCTTTCCTCCTGGTATTCTGAAGCTTCCATAACAGGTATTTTTGTAAAAAACAGAAGCCGCAGAAATATCATAGCGCCTTTATGCCTCCTTTAAAAATCGTTCGGTAAGTTCTTTCTTTATAGCTGCATCAACTTCTTCTGCGGTATACCATTTTCCATCACTGTACAAAAAGCACTTGGTGCCCACTAAGTTGGGATGATCTTTGTTCCATTGTTCTACCCAAGGAAGGTGTGTTTTTTCCCACTCCGCTTCAATCCTTTCAGATCGCAGTTGTTGCATTTCTAAGAATTCTTCAGTCGTCCGGGCTATGGCAGTTCCAAATGCCGGACCAGATACGTATACAGAATATTTCATTGCATCCGGATCAACACAAGTACCATCCTCTGTTATTTTAAGACAATCTGAATTTTCCGTCTGCATTTTTGTGGCCAAAAATTCCTTGAAATCATCTATATTCAGTTTTCCCGAAAGCAAATCTGTCCAAAAAGTCTTATGGATTGTATACAACTGATCTTCCTGATCTTCTAATCCATTTAAAAATGACATCACTTTCTCATACTGTGATTCATCTTCCAATGATATTTCCCATTCGCAGTATTCTGCACCTTCCCTTTTACAATAGATCCGATCTTTTTCATAAAAAGTAAAGTATGTTACCTCGTTTTCCTTCTCACCATCTTTCAGCAAAACAGTACAAGAGGTCTTCTCTGCAACAAGCGACTGAACAAATAATTTATCGGCAGCTTCCCCAGCTCTTCTGATGTTTTCCAGAAAATCTGTACCTATACTTGCTTGATTAGTCAGCAGTGATGAAATCCCTATATTGCCTGTTACATTTGAAATTCTCATATTTCTCCTTTTCTCCTTTCTGCGACTTCTCTATCAATCAAAGCTATTCCACTTTCCGTTTTAACTAACTTCCTTTTTCCAAAAATCATCATTAGCATTTGGAAACTCAATTTTCGCCGATAGAAAAATTAACGTCAAAATCCGGCGATGATTTTGTTACTCCTGATTCCTGACTAAACAGTCTTTCTACATCCTGTCTCATTATCAGCGCCAGCTCTGCCCATGAATACCAACGTCCATTGTAGTATTGATTCCTCTTTCCGATTTCATCGGGATGATTTGCATAATATAGGTCAATCCGATTCAAGTCGATCACTTCATGCCCGCTGCCTGAGCTTTTCACCTCCGGATTATAGCGAAAAGTACGAAGTGCTTCTTCTGCACTATAGCAGATTTGATTGACAAAGTCAGGTACATTCATAGATTTAGAATATACAGCTCTGTCTATGTCGATTCCGTTTTCATATTGCGACTCATCCTCAAGCGAAATCTGCCATTCAAAGCCGTCAGCTCCCTTCTTCCTGCAATAAATTCCATCTGGCAGATAATATGTATGATAATATGTATAATATGTGGCATCTTCTCCTTTCGGAGAATTTGACGCATACTCTGCTGTCGTAAATTCAGCAAGAAGCAGTTCTGCATTTTCCACACGTTCCTGTCTATCTTCTGTGTGGGTCGCCTCGGTCTGTCCGGTTTTTTTATTCCCTGCTGCCTCTGTGAAATCATGCAATTTACCCTGAATTGTATCAACCCTCCTCAGCAATCTATTCCATTCTGAATCGTTATAAGAGCCGGCACCAATCTGAATGCTTTTCCCATCACTGCCGCTTTTTATCCTTGTATAGGCTTCTGCTTTTTTATTGTTTAAAAGCTGTACAAAAGACTCCTGTAAACTGCTTTTACTTTTTTCCCTTGTCCTAACGTATCCAGAGTATCACAACCGACTGGTGTCTCCGGGCTTTTTTGCCTGATACCGTCCCATGTAAACGCAGATGCCAATAGTGTGTCTATCATAGCTATGCCTCCTTAATGTCTTTGTCAAATAGAATAACCATAATCTCCATTTGTGTTAAATGAGTTACATATGAACCATACTTCTTCCAGTTCATTTTGTATATCGTGTTATTTTCAATAAAATGAATATATTTTGCACGAAGTAAGATATTTACAGCACGAACGACAATCTATAGTCTAAATCAAGAGTTTAAGAAAATATCCACTATGAACATGCCATCTTTATCTAGCATTTTCATATCCCCATCATACTTTTCGATACTTCGCTGAACATTTAACAGACCTATCCCTCTATTCTTTCCCTTTTTGGAAATTGGCACTCCATTTTTCCAGCTTACACCCGCACAGGTATTTGTAAACCGTATGGATATCATCTCATGGTATGCGCTAATTTCCATATGTATTTTTCGCTTTCCCTCTATTGCCTCACAAGCTTCAATACAATTATCCAAAAGATTTCCGAAAATAGTAGTGGTATCTATTGGTTCAATAAAGTCCAAATTTACATTATTTACTTCAATAGAAAAATCAATTGACTTCTCTGCCATGTCTGCCGCTTTATCCGTAAGCAAAATATCCAAAATCGGATTCCCTGTATATTTTTCCGGCACCAATGGCTCAAGCATATGACCTATTTGTCCGGCATAGTCCGCTGCATCCTCTATGTTTCCTGTACTAAACAGTTGTTCTATGGATTTTATATGTTTATTTACATCATGAAGTATTTGAACCGTTTGGTTATACTTTTTCTCCTGACGCAGATAATATTC
>CANPZE010000111.1 GCA_947589315.1 uncultured Lachnospiraceae bacterium
CATAACATAAAATGAATAAGTAACATCCAGACCGTTTCCGTGACTGCCCTTTGTAGTGACAAGCAGTGAGAAAGCCTCTCGTTTCCATTCAAAGGAGGTAAGAGTCCAGGGGGCCGGTTTCAAATAGGGGACATGCAGATACGGACCACCGGTGACCGCCGGTTTTCCGTTTCTGGAAATCAGAAGGAACAGTCCGGTCTGACGGTCAAATTCGCAGACAAATGAGTCCCGGACAGTATTGGGTGATCCTCTTCCGATGACCACAAGTTTTTCCGTACTTTCCTCAATAAACAGCACCTCCGGGTTCATCGCCGCAGTCTTCCTATTCTCTTTTGCGGGAGCAGATGTCGCGGCATTATTATCTGAGGAAGACGTGCCAGACATGTCTTCCGGCTTTTCAAACAGACTTTGGGAAATCAGGTATTCGTCCACCTGGTTGCCGGATGAGTCAAACCATTCCAGATAGAGATAGTCCCAGCTCCGGCAGGTTTCCGGAAGGGAAGCCGTTCCTTTTTCAAACGGAGCAAGCTCCGGTCCGACGCAGGTAAAAGAGGAAAGAGCCTGAGATTTTGCGTTTACACAGTCTTCTATTGAGGCTTCTTTGATGGCATCAGCCGTAAAATACCATCCGCAGATTGATGTCTCCTGCAAATTGGTATGGCAGAATCGATTTTCCACCGGAATTCGGAGTACACCGTTCCTGCGCGACAGGACAGGAGAAGGTTCTCCATATTCCTGCGCGATCTCTTCGACCAGAGGGGTCACGCCCCGGAGGACGATCGGAGAATAGGCTTTCCTGGTTCCATAATGTTCCGGTTTTTTTCTGCGCCAAATGTCAATAATACCCCATTCCAGGCAGGTCCTGCCGCCCAGATAGACGTCCGTTTCATCTATACCGGCCCAAATTGCTCCGCCAAGAGCGCCCTCGGTATCCCAGATCTTTTTCCAGAAACGGGCAAGGCTCATTCCCCAGAATTCCCGCACATGCGGATCACGACGATGCTCGGATCGATTGTAGCACGGGACATGGACATACTCGTCGTGAAGGATGGGCATATCTTTTCCCCAGGATCCGCCCACGCTCACATTATCCCGCTTTTCGGCGGGATCCGCTTCATAATTGGAATAATGAATACTCCAGATATCGAACGGCGCGTATTCCTCGCGTACTGTCATCGGATAGCTGAATTTTGTGAACCGGGTTGGGTCGAGCTGTTTGGCAAATTGATTTAACAGGTCGAAATTGTAGCCGCCAAAAGACTCGTTGCAGAGTGACCAGATAATCACACAGGGGTGCGAATAATCTCTGGCAACAACATCCGCGAAATGAGAGAGATAGCGGGTTGTCTGTTCCGGGTCCTGCTGCGTGTAATCCAGTGTGCGGGCGATAAAAGCAAGTGCAAGTTCATCCTCCACGTAGATGCCGTAACGGTCACAGAGTTCCAGAAAATATTCGCTGGGAGGATAATGTGAGGTGCGAATATAGTTGCAGTTCGCTTCTTTGAAAAGGCGGATATCCGCCTCAATCAGGTCCGGCGTGATGCATCTTCCGTTTAAGGGAGAAATCTCATGGCGGCAGGAACCTCGCAGCTTAATCTCTCTGCCATTCACAAACAGGCGGTTTTTTTTGCGGGTAAGCTGACGGAAGCCGAAGGATTTCCGTACTCGTTCCAAAACAACACCGTCCTGCGTCAGTTCCAGCTCCGCAGCGTAAAGATTGGGGTGTTCCGCATCCCATTTCAAAGGATGAGAGACAGGGATGCTGCGGCTTCCGCGGCCGGAAACAGCCGTTTCCATCCAGCTGGCTTCCTGAACAGTTTCCCCGAAGGGAGAGATCAGGCGTCCCCGCAGCATCAGCTTTTCAGCTCGAACACCGTCTTTCAGCTGCTTTTTGCTGCCGAAGCTCGGGGAACTGTTGAGACACAATCCGTAATCAAGACGTAAAACCGCATCCGTGAAGGAATCATCAAAGCTGGTTGTCGTATGGAGCGCGCTTATATAGGAAGAGGGCAGAAGATACAAAAGGACGCTGTGGATGATCCCGCCGTGGCCAAAGGAACTGACTTTTTCCTTCCTTTCATCTACGGAAACCGCCAGTTCAAAGGATGAGCAGCCACGAATCTGATCGGTGATTTCCGTGTTCCAGGTCACAAAGCTGTTCTCATGGGACGCGGCAGGTATTCCATTAACATAAACCGCCGCAAAACCGTTTACACCCTCCATACGGAGAATAACGCGGGAGGATGCCATTTCGGGAGTGACCTCAACCTGGCGGCGATAAAGATAAGCGCCGCAGAAATCGGGACAGCAGAGCGGATGAATGTCCGATGGCACCGTTATCGTCTGATATCGCTGGTCGGCCGGGCGTTTCAGCTCGGAAACATAATCAGTGGTATGAAGAAGCTTCCAGTCTCCGTCCAGAACAATGACGGGAGCGCTGCTTTTGCAGCTATAGGCCGGCATCGGGATAATTGCGGGAATCTGCGGATACTGATTGATTTCGTTCATTGCTCCACTCCTCCTTTTTCTTCAAATGATAATTGACAGCTTACCTCATTTCCGGTCTGAATCATTACGGCAGGACGCATATAGTTGCCCTGTGTCAGGCGCGGATAGTTGTAATCCTTACAGAGGATCATAGAAATTTCCTTCGGAAAATCCGGATGAAGTACTTCAAAGGAATCTATCGAAATATAGGTACCCTGGGATACGGCTTCTTTTGTCCCTGTCACCACAATACGACATTCGTGTTCTCCCATCGGAAGGGAGTCGGCAGAAAACAGAACCGTGTGATAACGTTTTTCATAGCCTCTGCTCATTGCCGGAACCTGGGCTGCCGGCGTATGCTGGCTGACATTCCGGGCGGCGGGAAGTCCGTCGAGCCAGATGTCGCAGCAGCCTCGGATCCGGTCGGTAGAACCGTAGACAGTCAGCCCTGTTCCTGTAAAATGAACGGTACAGGCGGCATTTTCCTGTCGGGACATCATCTCCGTTTCATTGGCCAGTCCCGCCCGATCCGTTACGGGATACCAGGGACCGTCCCAGATTACCTGAATGAATTCGTTTCCGTCTTCCCGGTCATCCAGGACGCATCGTGACTGCCCGTCCAGACGAAGCCGCAGACTAAGCGGTCCTTCCGGAAGGATTCGTACCACGCCCATTGGCGAAGAAACGGAAGCGTCGGTGATATATGCCTTTAAAGAGGTAAAATCAGATCGGCTGCTTCTGCCTGCAGTACCCCGTGGGCGTCCAATGTGATCAGAGGGGTATTCCTGCCAGAGGGCCCGTCGGTTCCATTGCAGGGTATCCATATCAGAGGGCAGAAGGTACCGTAGTCCCCACTCGTCCAGACCGCCGGGATCCAGGCCGATTCCGGATTTGACCTGGTGAGGCATGGGCCTGTTCAGCTGTTCGATTCGGCATACGGTATACAGTTTGCCGGTTTCAGTCAGATCAAGGATAAAGGAAACCTTACAGGTTTCTCCGTAGCTTCCGCGCGTATGAATGCGAACCGCTTTTTCCATTGGTTCTACTTCAAGAGAAGCGAGTTCCCAGGAATCCAGACGGAACCTTCCGGTATGCAGAAACGGACCTGCGCAGAGCAATTTTCTGTTACGCAGCCACAGGCCGGACAAGAGGCCCGTGGCCGGATCGATTTCGCATCGGAGGGCGGAATTCGCGATACGCCACAGTCCAGACAGTTTTTGCAGTGAAAAGGGATCTTCCCGGTAAGCCATTTTTACATGCCAGTATTCAGGCTTAGGCTTGTGTGAACCATCCAGGATTCCGTAGCAGTAACCGCGCAGGGAGGGAAAGAGTTCGCCGTTCTCATCAACCGCCGCCATAACGGCTCCTCCGAGAGCGCCCGGCGTGTTTCGGATGTTGCTCCAGAAACGGGAAAGACTTTCACCCCAGAATTCATGAATCCCATCTTCCTTTTCCAGGGCGTCCCTGTCGTAAACGGGAACCAGCGCATAAGCATCGTGAAGGACCGGAAGGCAATAATCCTGAGCCTTTCCGGTTGCGTAGCCGATGGGATTGTCTGCTCCATGCGTATGGAAAATAATCATCTGGTCATAGCAGACGTCGCTCTCCAGATTCCACGCTCCGTACTGCACGCTCCAAACGTCAGGGATCCAGTCTCCCTGGGGAATGGTCATCGGGTAGTGAAAATTAATCAGACGTTCCGGATCCAGCTTTCTCGTCATCTCAAGCTCCCGTTTAAACTGATCCCCCCAAACGCTTTCATTGCCGAGAGACCAGAGAAGCACACAGGGATGCGAGCGGCCGGAGAGAAGCATTTCCCGGTACTGTCCGAGAAATAAATCACGAAGCTCTGGTGCGTTCTGATTGGCTGGGAGATTCTGCCCTACCTGGTCAACCGGCGCGCTCTGCTCTACGAGAATACCGGCTTCATCGCAGAGTCTGAGAAAAGCTTCGCTGAATGGGTAATAGAGGCTTCGCAGATAATTAACATTTGCGTTGCGGAAGAGCTGCAGATCGGCGGCGGGGTGGAGCTGCCGGGCGATTTTCTGCCGGAAGAGCCGGGGGAAGAGACCGAAACGC
>CANPZE010000112.1 GCA_947589315.1 uncultured Lachnospiraceae bacterium
GCGTCGTGGAACAGGTACACGCGATGCTGTGCATGGTACTGCCGGAAGGCACCAGCTTTGAGTTCCTGATCCAGTTGGATGTCAACCTGATAGTGAACCACATCAATTCGATCTTCAGGGAAAGCCCCGAAGGAAGTCCCCCTATAATACCGCCTTGAAGACACGCAGAGATCCCTTTTTCGTGTTTATTCTAGTCACCACAACAAAAATCAAACTAAAAGGAGGTTTCTACTGTGGCTAGTATAACACAGGGCATGCACTTTCGTCTATCCCTGATCCGTTACGCTGATAAATATGGTGTCTCCAAAGCCTGCGTTTGTATCATGTTATAGGATTACGGTGAACTTGCATCTCATTAAATCCAAGCGTCATCCATTTTCTTAAGCCGAATTCCTTTTTAACCTCAATTGTTCATTCGGATCTTCTTTTGCAGTCAGAACACCCTACAGGCATTCAGATTCTTACTTTTCTGTACAGAACAAAGTCTTCATTTTCTGCATATATCTCATAAGATTTCAGCAGTACAGCTTTCATCATTTCATTTCGAATGACGGCCCGTGCCTTTGTCACGATCCATTCCGGCGGCTCCTGATTCATCATTTGTGTGATATCCGCTTCTATCTGAGGCGAAAGTTCCATATAATGTTCCTGCCAGCCGCAATATTTGCTGCACGGCATAATATCGGCAATGGAATACCACCGCAATGGGACTTCATATCCCCACACAGAATCTCTCTCCGCCGCCGGAATACATGCCGCGGTTTCTATCACATGCTCATATGTGCTGCTGTCGCCTGCCTGCCGGATCATCTCCCGACATGCTCCCATGGTTTTATACCCCGGATATGCAAAACAGATCGCAAAAACAAGTCCGGCCCATACCAGCCTTTTAGCGTCTTTCTTCCGCTGTTTCAACCCCTCTACCATGCGCCAGACACCCATCATCACGCCGGGAAGGATCAACATATAATCATGCAGCGTGCTGTTTCCCATTCCCAGTGTCATGCACATTCCCACGGTATTCGCTATAACCAGCAGCCAGAGCCGCTTGTTCTTTACTCCGGTTCCAAGGAATACATGGATTGGGAACAGAAGGGTGGCCAAAAACCAAATACCGGTTCCCAGCGCGAATCCTTCCGTTCCGTAAACAAAGCCGAATACAAAGGTACAATAAAGCATACTTTGAATTTCTCCGTAGTATCCAAAATACAACAACGGAGGAAGGAAAGCTACCAATACCCCTGTCAAAAAAGCCGCCGCATTATATTCCAAACGCATGACACGGCTTATGCTCATCTTCCTTTCCCATCAAAAAATCCATTGAAAGATAAAGGGGCAAAAACAGGAACGGCAGGCTCCATTCCTCTGTCAGATTCCCACCCTCCATGGTGGGTGCCATTAAAAGGAAAAACGGGACAAGCGCCGCAAGCCTGTCAGTCCATCTCGCCCCGCCAAAATACCTTTCCTGAATTTCCCCGCACAGAAAGAGCGTTATCCCCAAACTGATACACTGCATGAGAAAAACACCGCTCCGTCCATAAATCATCAACTGGCCCAGGTATTCGATCAAAAAAAGCCAGGGCCCTTTCATGTCATAGAAATCCCGATAGGGAAGATAGCCTTTTGTCATACCAGCCCCGACCAATTGAAAAAAAGCGGAATCCCAGCCATGCGCCCACGGGAAAAGGGGGCTGGTCATATAGGAAAAAATGAGCAGAAACAGAGATGCCAGAAGAAAGCACAGCGCTCCTCTATAAATGTGGTTGTGCCAGATAAGACAAAACTTCTTTTTCACAACTGTACCCCATATACCCATTCATTTAAAATATCCAGAAACTGGTCTTCCATATTTTTCAACTTTGTCTTGCCATTACGTTATCTTCCGCTCCGAACAGCTTCGGCTTTTCATTTATAAGATAAACTGATTTAACCTTTTAATCACATAACTCTGTTCTTCTTCACTCATCCCATTATATAACGGAAGCGAAAGAACTTCTTTCGCGTATCGTTCCGTTATAGGAAAGCTCCCCTCTTTATATCCTAAATACCGATATGCATCCGACAAATGCGGCGGAATCGGATAGTGAATTAACGTCCCCACTCCTTTCTCATCCAAATATTTAATAAGCCGTTCCCTGTCTTTACATCGGATTACAAACTGATGCCAGACATGCGTTGCCCCCGATCTAATCTGCGGCAGCTGAAAACATTTATTGTTTAGTTCTCCCAGATACCTCTGACATATTCTTTCCTTTTCCTCTGTCAATTCTTTCAAATGAGATAACCTTACCCTCAGCAACCCTGCCTGCAATTCATCCAGTCTGGAATTAGCCCCTACAACCTTATTATAATACCTCTTTTCACTTCCATAATTTCGAAAAATCCTTACTTCATTTGCAATAGTCTCATCATTTGTTATAATTGCCCCCCCATCCCCAAATGCTCCCAAATTTTTGGATGGATAAAAAGAAAAGCATCCTATATCCCCAAACGTTCCCGTCATTTTCCCTTCAAAACAGGCTCCATGGGACTGCGCACAATCTTCTACCAGGCGAAGCCTATACTTCCTCACAATGGGCATTATGGAAGACATATCCGCCGCCTGCCCATACAGATGAACAACAAGAATTGCCTTCGTTTTTGATGTTATTTTTTCCTCAATTTTATCCGGATCAATATTGTAATATTCATCCGGCTCCACAAACACAGGAGTTGCTCCATTGATCGTAATTCCCATCACACTGGCAATATATGTATTACCCTGTACGATCACTTCATCTCCCTTCCCTATTCCTAATATGCGAAAGGCAATCCATAAGGCATCCAACCCACTTGCAAGTCCAACGCAATGAGCCGCCCCTGTATATGCAGCAAACTCCTCCTCAAAACTGTGCAATTCATTGCCCAGAATGTACCGCCCGGAACGAAGCACCTGAAGCGCCTTATTCTCAAACTCATTCTGGTATAGAAAAAATCCCCGATCCATCCTGTTCGGCATTATTTTCATAGTCTCTCCTCTTGTCTCTGCCAATAATCCTCCTGAAGCATTCCGTACCATTTTAAATTGTGATATTCCCCTCGCAAATATAAATGCTTGCGAAACTCGCCCTCTAAAATAAACCCGATTCGTTCATATAACCGAATGGCCCTTTCATTTTCAGAAAGTACATTCAGATAAATTCTCTCCAACCCCATTTCTTCGAAAGCCAGCCGCAATATCTGTACCGTAGCTGAATATGCGATTCCACGCCCCTGCGCCTTCCTTCGCAAACTGATCGCGTATTCGGCCGTTCTGGAAGCCATGTCAATATTTTTTAAACTGACCGTACCCAGATACTCATCATTTTTTTCATCTGCTATTGCGAAATGGTAATCATCTCTGATCCCACCGTCAACTCTTGCCTGCCGAATAAAGATGATAACATCCTCCAGAGACTTTTTTGCGATTCCTTCCCGAAAACACCTCTGGATCTCCGGATCATGCATCCATTCCAGCATTGCCATTGCATCGTTTTCCCTCAATTCCCGCAATACCATAGATTATCCTTCCTTCGGCCATTCATCATCCTTTTGTTCTTCATCCATTTCTTCTATAATATATGGAGGCCTATTTCGCGACGCATCAAATGTCCTCCACAAATACTCACCCAAAATTCCCAACGTAAGCATAATTATCCCAAAACTAAATAAGTTAAAAATGAATAATGTAGTCCACCCACTGACTTCAATATATCCGGACAACTTAAAACAAAGCACCACCAAAGCCCACACCAGAGCTCCAAAAAAAGATAATACTCCTATTAACAATACCGCTGAGATTGGCAATGTGGAAAAGCTGAACAGCGTATCCATTACCAATCGGATTTTTTTTCTCAATGTCCATTTGCTGGTCCCTATTTCTCTGGCCAGTCTGGTATAATAAATCACATCCGTTTTAAACCCACTCCACAAAATCTGCCCTGTCAAAGCGCTGTTTTTTTCATCCAATGCCATAAGCACATTTATCACCCTTCTATCCAGCAGATATATATCAAACCCGCCCTTCGGCATATTCGGCAGCGCCGTCATCCGAACAAAACGATAATACAGATTCGCGAACAGGCTTTGACTCTTTCCATCATTTCTTCCCTCTCTCACCGCCAATACTACCTTATTTCCTTTTTCCCAGCTCGCTACCATCTCCAATATCAATTCCGTCGGTTCCTGCAGATCAGCTGCCTTTATGACAGCGCAATCTCCTGTACATTGGGATAGACCGCACAGAATCGCTGCATGTGAGCCAAAATTCCTGGACAAACTGATCGTTCTGATATGCGGATCCTTACGGGCAAGCTTTTTCATTACAGACAGGCTGTGATCCCCCGATCCGTCATTAACCATGACAATTTCATAATCATATTTAATAACATTAATAATCTTCTCTTTGATATCCTTATACAGTGGCACAAGATTATCTTCATTAAAATACACTGGGACAATGATCGACAGTTTCATTGGATTTTCCTCATTTCCATCACATATTCGTCAAAATCACGAATATACTCCTCTGCATCATAGT
>CANPZE010000113.1 GCA_947589315.1 uncultured Lachnospiraceae bacterium
AAATACCACCTGGCCTTTGCCGCCACACTTGGAACAGGTCTGTGGAGAGGTTCCCGGCTTAGCCCCGCTTCCATGACAGGTGGAACACTCCTCCTTCAGCGTCAGATCCAGTTCCTTATCGCAGCCAAAGCAGGCCTCCTCAAAGGTAATGCGCACAGAAGTACGTATATTGGCGCCCTTCATCGGACCATTGCTGCTGCGGGAACGTCCTCCACCGAAGAAATCTCCAAACAGATCCCCAAAGATATCTCCCATATCCATTCCGCTGAAGTCAAAGCCACCGCCGCCGGCCCCTCCATCAAAGGCAGCATGGCCAAACTGGTCATACTGCCGGCGTTTATCCGGGTCACTCAACACTGCATAAGCCTCGGAGGCCTCCTTAAATTTGCGCTCCGCCTCCTCATCTCCGGGATTCACATCGGGATGGTATTTCTTTGCCAGCTTACGGTATGCAGACTTCAGCTCCGAATCTGAGGCCCCCTTACTGACGCCAAGGACCTCATAGTAATCTCTTTTCTCTGCCATACAAAACTCCCCTGTCTTAGAAGTGATCTTTATACCTCGCGGTAGTCTCCGTCTACCACATCATCATCGGCCCCGGCTTTCACATCCGGACCAGCTCCTGCGCCCATATCCGGGCCGGCTCCTGCTGCTCCATTGGCCTGCGCCTGCTGCTCATACATCTTGGTAAATACTGTCTGGGCGCTCTCCATCAGCTTTTCCTTGGCAGCCTTCAGTTCATCCACCTCGCTGTCTGTCATAGTGTCCGGATTGGTCTTTTCTACCAACGCCTTCAGACTGTCAATGTCTGCCTGTACTTTCTCCCTCTCGGCAGCATCGATCTTATCTCCCACCTTATCCAACGCCTCCTGGGTCTGGAATACCATGGAATCCGCTTCATTGCGGGCATCGATAGCCTCTTTCCGCTTCTTATCCTGCGCCTCATATTCCGCAGCCTCTCTCACTGCTTTATCAATCTCTTCATCAGACATATTAGAGCCCGCTGTAATTGTGATATGCTGCTCCTTGCCTGTTCCCAGGTCCTTTGCAGATACATTTACAATACCATTGGCATCAATATCAAAGGTGACCTCAATCTGAGGAACCCCTCTCCTTGCCGGAGGAATCCCATCCAGCCGGAACTGTCCCAGAGACTTGTTATCCTTTGCAAGCTGACGCTCGCCCTGCAGGACATTGATATCTACCGCACTCTGATTATCTGCAGCCGTAGAGAAGATCTGGCTCTTCTTGGTAGGGATCGTGGTATTTCTCTCGATCAGCTTCGTAGCCACGCCGCCCATAGTCTCAATGGACAGGGACAAAGGAGTTACATCCAGAAGAAGGATATCGCCGGCGCCGGCATCGCCTGCCAGCTTACCACCCTGCACAGAGGCTCCCAGCGCTACACATTCATCCGGATTCAGAGATTTGCTGGGATCATGGCCAGTCAGCTGCTTTACCTTATCCTGTACGGCAGGGATACGGGTAGAACCGCCTACCAGAAGCACCCTGCCCAGCTCCGAAGCAGTGATGCCTGCATCGCGCAATGCATTGGATACCGGTGTGGCTGTCCTCTCTACCAGATCATGGGTCAGTTCATCGAACTTAGCTCTGGTCAGGTTCATATCAAAATGCTTAGGTCCCTCCGGCGTAGCCGTAATAAAGGGAAGATTGATATTCGTAGTGGTAGCGGAAGAAAGTTCCTTCTTGGCTTTCTCTGCTGCCTCCTTCAATCTCTGCAATGCCATCTTATCCGTGGACAGATCCACTCCTTCTGCATTTTTAAATTCCTGGATCATATACTGGGTGATCTTCTCATCAAAATCATCACCACCCAGGCGGTTATCACCAGAAGTAGCCAGTACCTCGATGACGCCATCCCCAATTTCAATAATAGACACATCGAAAGTACCGCCGCCCAGGTCATATACCATGATCTTCTGTTCTCTCTCATTATCCAGCCCGTAAGCCAGCGCAGCTGCCGTAGGCTCGTTGATGATACGTTTTACATCCAGCCCGGCGATCTTACCTGCATCCTTGGTAGCCTGACGCTGGGCATCATTAAAATATGCGGGAACCGTAATAACGGCTTCCGATACGCTTTCTCCCAGATAGCTTTCCGCATCAGCCTTCAGCTTCTGCAGGATCATGGCAGAAATCTCCTGGGGCGAAAACTTTTTATCATCGATCGTTACGCGGTAATCGGTTCCCATATGTCTCTTAATAGAAGAGATCGTCTTATCTGCATTCGTTACTGCCTGGCGTTTAGCCGGCTCGCCGATCAGCCTCTCCCCGGTCTTAGTAAAAGCAACTACGGAAGGAGTTGTTCTTGCTCCCTCTGTGTTGGCTACTACTACCGGCTTACCACCTTCCATAACAGCCACGCAGGAATTTGTCGTTCCCAAGTCAATACCAATAATCTTACTCATAATAACCTCCATTCTGCCGTTTCTACGGCTAGCTTTACTCATTCTCTGATTTATTTATTTTAACTGACTACCTTTACCATACTGTGGCGCACCACAGCTTCCTTATACATATAACCTTTCTGAAGTTCCTCGGCTACCTTGCCGCTCTCCAGGCTGTCGTCCTCCACTGTCATTACTGCATTGTGGAGATTAGGGTCAAAGTCGGCTCCTACCGCCTCAATGGGAGTCACTCCCATTTCATCAAAGGCTGTTAAAAGCTGTTTATATACTAATTCCATTCCCTCCGCAAAAGGTGTCTTTTCTTCCTGCGCTGCCGCTTCCAGGCCTCGCTCAAAGTTATCCATCACCGGCAGGATCTTCTCAATCACACTCTTAGCTCCCACCTCAAACATCTGGGATTTCTCTTTTTCAGACCGTTTCCGGAAGTTTTCAAACTCTGCCAGCTGACGCATCCTGGCATCCTCCAGCTCAGCCACCTTTTCCTCTAGTTTTTCCAGGTTTTTATCTTTTTTTCTGGCAAAGCGTTTTTCCTTTTTCTCTTTCCCTCCGTCATCCTCCGGCTCTTGTTCCTCCGGTTCCCCAGGCGCTTCCTGATCTTCCTCCGGTGCCGCTTCCTCAGAAGGTTCCGTCACTTCTGCCGTTTCCTTTTCCTCCTCCAGTGTTTTTTCATCCTGCTCTGTACTCACTTTCTTACCACCTCTCTTATTTTCTTCTCTGAGACGCCGGGCGGCTTCCCGCCCTTTGCCTTTATTTCAGATTATCTCTCATTCCTTGTCCTTAAAGATATCATCCAGCTGATTCATCAGGGACTGGAGCGTTGCCACCACCTTATCATAATCCATCCGTTTGGGCCCCACAATGCCGATCTTGCCATATACTCCATCATTGACCCGGTAAGTCGCTGTCACCAGGGAGCAATCCTGCATGGATTCCACATTTGTCTCACTTCCGATATAAACCTGGATCCCATGGTTCTCCGCCTCCCCATCAGGCTCTTCCTTCTCCATCCAATCCGTCAGCATCCGCTTTTCCTCAAAAGCTCCCAGCAGCTGGGTCACCTTGGCTTTGTCTGACAGCTCTGGATATTTCAGGATATTCGTGGCGCCACTGGTATACAATTCCAGATCTTCATTTTCCATCAGCGCATTCCCAATGGCCTCCAGCACCGAATCAATTACCAGATTATGGGCTCCCATCTGTTCTTTGATCTTCTGGATCACCGCCAGATTCATATCCACTACATCCAGCCCGTTCAGGCTGGTGTTCAGGATAAAATTCAGCTTTAGCACAGTCTCCTGGTCCAGCGGCTCCTCCAGACGTATCATTTCATTTTTAACGGTGTTATTATCCAACACAATCACCGTCAGCAGATGTTCCTCATCCACCGTGGTCATCTGAATAAATTTCACCTTCTTGGAAGCATATCTGGGACCCGATACCATAGTGGCATAATTGGTGTTCACTGCCAGAAGCTTGGCAACCTCCTTGAGGAGCACATCAATCCTGCCGGCTTTTTCCTTTAGCTCTGCCTTCATATCCTGGACTTCCTGGGCCTTATCCTCCAGCATAGTATCCACATACAGGCGATATCCTTTATCAGAAGGAATCCTTCCCGCCGATGTATGCGGCTGGATAATATACCCCATCTCCTCCAGGTCAGACATTTCATTCCGGATGGTTGCCGAACTTAGATTCAGATCAGTATATTTGGAAATCGTTCTGGATCCCACCGGTTCGCCAGTCTCCAGATAAATCTTAATGATCACCTGGAGGATCTTCAGCTTTCTGTCATCCAACTTCAACCAATCACCCCTTTATTCCTTTTTTGTTAGCACTCTTTAGAACGGAGTGCTAACATCTAACTAGTAAGATAGCACTATCCTATTTTCTTGTCAAGGGATTTTGAAAAAAATCCCAACAAAAATAGGGGAATCTTTGCTAGCGTAAAGTTTTTGTAGGAAAATAAAATAGAGAAGAGGATACCAACTTGTGTTAAAATATAAAAAAACAAAC
>CANPZE010000114.1 GCA_947589315.1 uncultured Lachnospiraceae bacterium
ACCTATGATCAGAGTAGCCCCAAAAGCTGCCATACGCAAATCAAGTTCTTCATCTACCACTCTTGGTAAATATTCTCCCATAATACACGCTCCCAACATAATCCCTTATTTTTATCCAATTATAGTATTTAAGACAGACTTCGTCAACATTTATTTTGTGTTTTTGATGTATGTTATTTTGTGTTTTTGATGTATATTGTTTTATTTTTTTGATATTTATATTCTATGCACCATCGCCAATGACTCAACAAGACTGCTTACCGTACATATTTTGCCGCCATACCGCCGTACTCTCTGATCAGACGATCTGAACCATTCAGGAATACGCGAAACAATAGTCATGTTTACCACCTTCATTGATAAAAATCATGTCCCGAATTCTATATAAAATTCGGGACAAATGGCATACCTCGTCAAAACAAGGCCTTATATTTGCAACGAATTATATATGTTTTCCGTTGCATTTTACTTTCAGTAGAGAGATTCCAATATATGCTGTTGTTTTTTATGCCTTAATCTGCATGACGACCTGCCACACCGAAGGCGTACCTTGCACAGCGGCAGGTCGTCTGCATATTTTAGTTACATACATATCTTTGATATTATTACTTACATGCCTTCGATATTACAGTTCATCCGAACCGTCTGTTTTATCAAGCAATGCGCTTAAGACCTCCCCGATATCCGCATTGACCACAATACTCCTTCCCGCGATCTCTTTCGGGCAGGACGCCTCCCCGTAGTTGATACACGCATATGTCGCCGCCCTGTTCTGCGCAGTCATACGCCAGAATGGGTATTTGATAATGACTGGGGTGTTGTATCCAACGCCCAGTTCCAGAAACAGAATCCTCCCGTTTCCCTGCGTCTGCAGAAAGTTCTCGTACCGCTCTGCTGCCCGATGCCAGCCCTCATCTTCCACAAACTTATCATCGGAGCGGAGATTCATAGTCAAAGGCTTTCCGCAATGGGGACAACATGGCAGCAGTTCAGAAGGGATACGCATATCCTTTTGCTGTTCCATCATCTGCCGGATCGTTTTCTCATTATCAAAGGTTTCCTGACAACACGGCTCCGAACATTGGAACAGTCCGTAGTCGCCCTGCGTGTAAAACAGCCGCTTCTTATCGAATCCCGCCTTTTGAAAACAGTGATCGACATTCGTGGTGATTACAAAATAGTTCTTGTCACGAACCACCGCCAGCAGATCGTCATAGACCATCTTTGGCGCATCCATATAGCGGTTGATGAAGATATACCGGCTCCAATACGCCCAAAATTCCTCCGGCGAGGGATACGGGTAAAACCCACCGGAATACATATCCCGGAAGCCGTATTTTTCGGCAAAATCAGAAAAATAACGCTGAAACCGTTCCCCGGTATAGACGAATCCTGCCGAAGTGGACAAACCTGCGCCTGCGCCGATCACAACGGCGTCCGCACTGTCCAACGCATCCCGGAGCCGCCGGATATTATCTAATGTAACTAGCGCATTCGAGGAACGCACGGTAGATTTCGTAATCGACATCCTTGAAAACATTGAAAATCACCTCCGTATCACCGTCTCCTTTATACTTCTCTTTTTTCTCTCTGCGTCATGTTATCCTCGCTTTTCTATCGCTTTTACAGGGCCAACCGCAGCATCAGTTACTTACCACTTTTCTTCATATTTACTTTCCCCGTCACCTTCTCTACCACCAGCTTGAAAACTTTTGTCTGCGGCATTACGGATAGATTAAAGGAAAGATCCTCCTGATGGTAATGCTTCATCAAAATACATAATGCATCATATTTTTCATCGTCAGGAAGCATTTCAATATGTCCCTGTCCGATAACGCTTTTATACTCCATAGTGGATCTGCAGCTCCCGCGCTCTATCTCTGTTATCAATTTATGCCCGCAATCCATTTCAAAACTGGCTCTTGGATCCTTTTTTATCAGATCAAACTTTGTACCCTCCATAGCTCCATGAAAATACAGCTCTATTTTACCTTCTTTGATACACATTCCAAAATTAAGCGGCAGTATGTATGGATAGCCATTATTGTTGAGCGCAATACGGCACACGTCACATTCCTCCATAATCGCTGCAATATCTTCCATTTTTTTTACTTCTCTATCTGAACGATGCATTTTTTCCTCCGATCACATTATCTTTCCTGCTTTTATAATAAGCGGCAATGAAGTTATGCTTTAATTATAGCGAAAGGCGCAGGTTTAAGCAACTTAATATCTATCAGGGAGCCTTAATACAGCTCACGGTATATTTTGATGATCCGCTCACGGTCAAACGGCACATAATTATTTGCCAAAAGCCGCTGCTGGTTTTCCAGAACAGAATCGGCAAAGTCCGTAATTTCATTCTCCGTCATGCCATAGTCACGAAGTCTTTTGTGCGGAAGAAGCTGCCGCAGGATGCCGTCCAGATTTTCATACGCCTCATCCCCTGTACAGTTTAGCAGGGAAGCGAGAAATGCCTGAAACGCCGCAATCTCTCCGTCCGGTTTCATCTCCATATAATTTCTCATCACACCGGAAAATACCGCATAATTGGCTTCGCCGTGCGCCACATGATATTTCGCCCCCAAAGGATAGCTGAGCGCATGCACAGCGGCACACCCGGCATTTCCAAAGGCAATCCCCGCATAATTGCTCGCAAGTAAAAACTGCTCCGACAAAGACTTTGCCATTTCCCTGCCCGAGCGGAGAATTTCCTGATAACCATTTAAGATCCAGCGGATTGCCTGGTATCCGAACAGCTTTGTCGTAGCATTTGCCCTGGGGGAGAGAGACGACTCTACCGCATGGATCAGCGCATCTACGGAGCTTGTGGCAAATACGCTAAAAGGCAGGCTCTCTAACAGCTCTGGTATCAATACGGCGCTGTCCGCATACATCGCCTCTGCCGCCAGTCCCTTTTTTGTTCCCCGTGCCTCCAAAGCCAGAATTGCAATATTGGTCATTTCACTCCCCGTCCCGCAGGTCGTAGGAACCAACACCAGCTTTTTATTTTTCCTTGGCACAATCTTCCCATCGTACAGTTCTTCCACCGGAACAAAACGCTCTAACGCAAACAGCTTGGCAATATCCAGAATCGTACCGCCGCCCACTGCAATGATCCGGTTGTAGTCATTTGGAAAATCCCGGTAGATTGCCTCTGCCATCTTGTCAGAAGGTTCTCCTGCCCCATATTTTTCCTGAAAAACTACATCGCACCCCAGATGCAGTTTTTCAAAAACAGGCTTATAAATGTATTCCGCCGTTATGATCAGATCTCCTGCTCCCAGGGCAAAATCCTCCGCAAATTCCCTCACGGCGGCGTACCGGTAAACAGTCGGCTTAACCATCAATTCCCGCATCGTTTTTCGCTCTCCTTCCGTCTTATACTGTATACTTTTCTACGTTTTCCTACCCTGCAACCCTGGCAATCGCCGCCTCAAAAATAGCAAGTCCGGCCTCCAGCTGTTCATCCGTTATCACAAGAGGCGCCAGAAAACGGATTACATTTCCATAAATGCCCGCACTCTCGACAAGGAGACCATGGGTGGCGCATTCCTGTACGAGATTTCTGACTATATCCGGATCCGGTCTGCGGCTCTCTTTGTCTTTGACAAACTCTATGCCGATCATGGCGCCAAGGCCGCGGACATCCCCGATCACTTCAAACCTCTCCTGCAGCGCCTCGTACCTTTTCTGCACTTTGTTACCGATTTCTACTGCGCGCTCTGCCATCCTGTCCTTTTCCATCAGTTCAATCGCTTTTAACGCCGCCGCACACGCAATGGCATTTCCACAATATGTCCCTCCGATCGTTCCTGCCGGTACCGCCTGCATAATCTCTTCCCTTGCAACAATCGCACTTAGCGGCAAGCCGCCGGCAATTGACTTCGCTGTTGCCAGAATATCCGGCTCGCAGCCGGCCTCCGCCCAATATTCCGATGCAAACATACGCCCCGTCCGGCAGAAACCAGCCTGCACCTCATCCGCCACCAGAAGGATTCCATTCTCATCGCAGATCTTTCGCACCGCCTCTACCCAGGCAATCGGAGCCGGAATAAACCCACCTTCTCCCTGCAGGGGCTCGACAACGATTGCTGCGATCGTATCTGCCGCACCGCACTCCTCAAATACATCATATATAGAAGAAATATAGTAATCAATAGCGCTCTCATCCGACATTCCCTGCGGTTTCCGATAGAGATACGGGAATCTCGCACGGAATACGCCGTGCGACAACGGCCCCATCCCTGCAGCATACGCCTTCTTTGAAGTCATTGTCATCGTCAGCTCTGTCCTGCCGTGAAAAGCTCCGGAAAAGACAATGATATTCGGTCTCTTTGTATATGCCCTTGCAATCTTTACCGC
>CANPZE010000115.1 GCA_947589315.1 uncultured Lachnospiraceae bacterium
TCAGGGGATTGACGGCATAGCTGCCCGTGAAGACGCCCGTTTTCTCCTTATCCTGCAGGCGGTCCACATTGGACTTCATCGAGGAATCAAAAATATATTTCTCCACCGCCTCCCGCGTCTCGTCCGTGGCGAGCTGCGCCGCCAGCCTGTGCTCCGGCGCGAGCACCATAAAGGTCGCCCCGTACAGGGTATCCGGGCGCGTCGTGTAGACCGTGATCTTCTCCTCGCTGCCGTCCACCGGGAAATCCACCTCGGCGCCGTAGGATTTGCCGATCCAGTCGGTCTGCATCTTCTTGACCTTCTCCGGCCAGTCCAGCTTGTCCAGGTCATTAAGCAGCCTCTCGGCGTAGGCGGTGATCTTCAGCATCCACTGACGGAGATTTTTCTTGGTAACCGGGGCTCCGCACCGCTCGCAGCAGCCGTTGACCACCTCTTCATTGGCCAGGCCGGTCTTGCAGGAGGGACACCAGTTAATGGGAAATTCCTTCTCGTAGGCCAGGCCTTCCTTAAACATCTTCACGAAAATCCACTGGGTCCACTTATAGAAATCCGGATCCGTGGTGTTCACTTCCATATCCCAGTCATAAACAGCCGCGATCTGATCGATCTGCTTCTTGATGTTCTTTACGTTCTCGGCGGTGGAGATGGCCGGATGAATGCCCATCTTGATGGCATAGTTTTCCGCCGGCAGGCCGAAGGCGTCCCAGCCCATGGGATGGATCACATAATGCCCCTTCAGGATCTGATAACGGCTCCACACATCAGAGATAACGTAGCCTCTCCAGTGTCCTACGTGCAGCCCGCTTCCCGACGGATAGGGAAACATATCCAGACAATAATACTTGGGCTTTTTGCCGTCGTTGACATTGATGGGATGCTTCTCCCAGTTCTCTCTCCATTTCTTCTCAATGGCGCTATAATTATATGGTGCTGCCATGACGCTCCTCCTTTTCAATTACTATGACTCATTTATACGCTACTGCTTCTCGCCAACGGCATTTACCGTAGAGCCGTCCGGCGTCTTTTCGCCCTTATACATAGAACCATAGGGACGCTGACCCGCAGTTGTCGTTTCCGTTTTTCCGGTCACAGGATCCTTGACCTGAACAGGCACCGGTACAACCGTATTGAAATAATACTGCTTTCCGTTGATCGTCTGCCATCCGGTGGCCATCTCACCGCTGGGCATCAGGTAATACCAGCTGCTGCTGTCAACAATCCATCCGGTGACCATCTTTCCTGTCTCTGTATTAAGATAATACCAGAGACCGTTTAAGTCAATCCAGCCGGTCTTCATATGTCCGTCAGCCGCCAGATAATACCAGGTATCCTTATCCAGATACCAGCCGGTATCCATATACCCGGTTCCGCCTATATGATACCACAGGTCTTTTACAAAAATCCAGGTATTTCTCGCATTTGAGCCTGATGACAGCCGGAATTTCCATTTGTCATTATCCTGAATCCAGGTCCCGCTGGTTTCCGGCGCTCCCTTGACGGGGACACTGTACGCTATGGAACTGCTTCCTCCGCCGAAACTGCCTCCGGAACTGCCTGAACTGCCGCCCCAGCTGGGCCTGCTGCCCGGTTTGCCCGAACTGCCGGGGTTCTCCGGTTCTTTCGGATTATCCGGAGTATCCGCAGGGTCCTTCTCTTTCGTGGCCTTCAGTACAATCCCCACTCCATGAACGGAAATCAAATCCTGAAGATGGTCATCCACCACAATCTGAATACGATTGATCGTTACATTTACATCCTCACCGGCATTCACCGTCAGTGTTCCAATCCTGGTTTCCTTATCCAGGCCCAGTTCAGAAACCCCGTTAGTCGAGAGAAACAGCGTCAGTTCTCCCATGCTCTCATCATAAACATACTCTTTCACTTTGACACTGCTGAAGCTGCCGAATGAAAACTTTACATTCTCAATGCTGTCGAGATCCGTCACTCCCAGAAGCACATCCACCTGCATGGCAGTTATATCTCCGTCACCGGCACTTTTTGAAAGCTGAACATTTAAATCCGCCTGATTCCCCTTCTGACCGGTACTCTCCCAGCTGGCAGCCCCCTGAACCGCAGCCTGGGCTTCCAGCCGCGGCGAAAACGCCGCGGCCATTGCCAGACAAACTATCATTCCATACTTTGCCAATGATCTCATCATAGATTACTGTCCCTCCGTAGTACTTAATGTAATGGCCGGGAGCGGCTCCGGAATCTCCACAAATTCCGTGGAGCTTACCAGTCTCTCGCCTTCGTTCGTTTCAGCAACATCTACCCGGTAAAGTTCAGCCCTCACCTTTTTGGACTTCACAGTATCTACAAGATCCTTATCAATATAGTATACCCAGCGGCCATCGCTGACCTCGCCAAGTTTCCCATGTTCCGGAACTTTGGCGAAGATAATCTGCTCAGCCAATACATCGCCCTCAGCGCCGGTTCCTCCAACGATCTCATCATTCTCATCCCACAAAAGCACCGCGTTGTAAGCCGGGTTGCCCTTGTAAGTTCCGCTGAATATCAGAGAACCTGCCGGAATCGCCGTCGTTCCATCCGGATTCTTATAATCCTGATCCAGAAGACCAATACCCTGTTTATCCAGTTCTATGTTATCGCCGGTCTGACCAAGCAGGGACAGCTCCGCGATCTGCAGCGGCTTTCCTCCGCCTCCATTGACAACCAGACGCACATAAGCGGCATCATAGGTAAACAGATTCTTTCCATCATTGAAGTACAGCACCTGATATCCGTCTTCTCTCTGCACAGCTTCACTGAGTTTAACCTCCATCCAGTCTCCGAAGCCGGTCGAACTTACATAAACCTTCAGATTACTGCCGTTCAGCGCTGTATCTTCTCCTGCCGCGCAGGCAACGCCGGTGATGGTCTCCTCCTTTCCCAGATTCAGAACAATCTCGGGATCGGTTCCGGAAGCGGTGCTTCCCTCAAATACCGTAGTCTTGTCTCCATCGACCATATCCTCCACGCCAGGCTGCTTCCAGGTATCAGGATGTTCCTCATTGGGCGCCTCATAATCATCATTGGTCAGATTAGTATCCACCGTCCACAGAGTCTTATCGATCAGGCCGTCATGAGATACCTTAACCGTCCCTATCTCGGTCCTCTCTGTAGGATTCAGCCACTGGTCATATCCAATTGCCTCATAGGTAAACGCCCGGTTGTTGACCGTACCGACCACATCAGTGAACTCTGCCGCTCCGCTTTCCGCGTAAGCATATCCTACAGGTCTGCGCTCGATTCCGCTCTTAATCCGCTCGTACCGGTAAATCTCGTACATCCAGATGTCACTGTCCGATGACAGGCTCAGAGTAACCTTATTATTGTCAATATTCTCTATGGAACCGCTGATTTCCGCACTCCCGGCATGATTCTCATATCCGCCGCTTTCTATCTGCGCCGCCCGGTTCTCATCATTGGCAAACCAGATGCCTCGTTCTTCTTCGGGGAACCTGGCAGCATACTGAACTGTACCTGCATCAGGCTCCAGACCCCACCGGCGGAAGAACTCCAGCAGGTTCTTACCGGAAGCGGCGATTGCCAGACGCATCAGTTTGTTATCCGTATTGGCACCTGTCAGATCCAGCCCCTCAGGCGCTTTCTCCAGATTTCTCGCGTAGGAATCCATACGGGCAAAAATCAGATTCTCCAGCTGCTCCTGATTGGTCGCATAAATCTTATAATTGTAGCCGCCCAGGTCATAAGCCAGATGCAGCTGCCAGTACATGGCAAGCTGGACAAACACATTGCTTGCCTTACCCCGGGTACCGGAGGTCACCTTGGCAAACACGTCGTCATACTTGAAGCGGACAGATTCATTATCGTCCTTTGCCTGTGCCAGAACAGAGAAGTAGTTGTTGGTTACTTCCGCCACCGCATAAGCGCTCTCATTGATCTCATGTCCCACTTCATGGGCAATGCCCCAGCCAAAGTAACCGCCGCTTATATACCTGCCGTCCTCGCCAGCAGTTACAGGTTCGCCGCCCATCAATCCTTTCAGTTCCGGCCACTCGATACCAATATGTTTGCCGCCCGCATACATGAAAGCTCCCGCAAACATCCGCTGATAACGAATATTGATACGGCTTACCGGCATCTTATTGTAGGCAGGCGCGTCCTCCGCCTCGCTGAGGCCCTTGTGATGATAGAACAAAACCATCATCTCATCCAGGGCATCCATGGAATTTACCAGCTGCTCCGCCATGGCATCAACGGAGCTTCCTGCCTTTTCCTCAAGTCC
>CANPZE010000116.1 GCA_947589315.1 uncultured Lachnospiraceae bacterium
CGCCTCCGCGACCTTGATGCTCTCCGCGCGGTGAACGCCTGCCTCCACTACTAGTTCATAGACCTTTGCCACCGTATCCAGGGTCTCTTTATCCATTCCGGACACGATCTTTTTGATCGTCTCCAGACGGTGCACCTTATCGCCGGGATTGATCCGTTCCGGCGAGTAACCGATCTTAAAATCCGCGCCGCATTTCAGGCCGGATTCCGCCTCCAGGATAGGCACACAGATGTCCTCCGTCACCCCGGGATATACGGTGGATTCATACACGACGACGCTCCCTTTTGTCAGGTTGCGTCCCAGCACATGGCTGGCCCCTTCCACCGGGCTCAGATCCGGCGTGTGGTCGTCATTCACCGGCGTCGGCACCGCCACGATATGTAATTTCGCTTTCTGAAGTTCTTTCTCATCAGAAGTAAAATGGACAGCGCAGGCGGATATCGCCTCGTTGCCCACTTCGTGAGTCGGATCTATTCCTTTCTTATATAGCTGAATCTTGGCCTCGTTGATATCAAAGCCGATCACCGGCACCTTTCTTGAGAAGGCTACCGCGATCGGCATGCCTACGTAACCCAGGCCAACAAGGGACAGCTTTTCTTTTCCGCTAGTTAACGCTTCGTATAGGTTCATGTCCTTTTTCCTCCGCAGATATCTTATTAATTTCATCTAAATAAGCCTCTAGAACGATCTTGCGGTTAAATTGCCGCTCCATTTTCCTCCTTGCTTCAATCCCCATCATCCGCTTCTTTTCATATGGCAAAAGTATGAACTTTTCCAGAACTTCCTTAAGACTTTCAACATTTCTGGGTTCAAATCCCAGCCCGGTAACCCCTTCATCAAATGCTTCCCTGCAGCCCGGTATATTACTTGCCAGCACCGGCCGGCCAGCAGCGGATGCTTCCAGAAGCACGTTTGACATCCCTTCATGGTAAGACGGATGTAGAACAGCAAAGCAGTCCTTCAGCATCGGTTTGACATCTGATTGAAAGCCCACATATGAGACTACTTCTTTTTCTGTCAATTTCTGCAAGCGGCCCGTGTAATTTTCTTCGCAGTCACCTGCCAATACAAAACTGGTACCTGGATACTTTTGTTTTATATAAATGGCAGCATCCATAAGTTCTTCAATTCCCTTATCCTTCATGATCCGTCCCATAAAAAGGAATGTTATGGCCTTACTCCTGTCCGGATACTCCTGGTACTGAAATTCATCAACATTAACGCCTGAGCCAGGAAGAAGCCGGTATTTCCCTTTTATCAGACCATTCCCCAGCATCCATTTTTCATTAGCCTTATTCTGAAAAAATACACATACCGCTTTAGACAATGATAATCTATATAGTACTTGTATCACCTTTACTAAAGTTCCCTGGTTCTCAACCGCACTTCCGAGACCTGTAATATTGGGTATGTATGCTATATTCAAAATTCTGCATAACAAACCGCCATACACGTTAGGTTTTATCGTATAGGATAAAACCACATCCGGCTGAATTTTCCTTAGTATCGCAAAATAGCGGAGCAGCAGCCCGCCGTCCTTTATAATGTTAGTTCCTCTTCTGTCAACCGGTGTGTTTATGTAATACCCGCCCAATTCCTTTAGGGCTTCTATTTTTTCTCCATGTGGAACTGCAACATATACCTGATGCTTTTCAGCAATAAACCGACTCAATAATTCCTTTCGGAAATTGTAAAATCCTCCATCACTGTTAGTCAAAATCAGTATCTTCATCCTATTTCTCCGTTACTATTGAGAATTACTAATCTTTTCCTACAAACTCCCCCATCGTCGCCTCCCCCGCCGCGCTGATCCCTTCCCTTTTCAGCACAGCCAACACTGTCAAAAAGATAATCTTCCAATCCCCCAAAAATGTAATATGATCCACATACTTCACATCCCAGTCAAACTTCTCTTCCCAGCTGATCGCGTTCCGTCCATGCACCTGCGCAAGCCCGGTGATCCCCGGCCGCACCTCATGTCTCCTCGCCTGATGCTCATTGTAACGTGGCAGATATTGAACCAGCAGCGGCCTCGGCCCAACCACACTCATGTCCCCCTTCAGGACATTGAACAACTCCGGAAGTTCATCCAGAGACGTCGACCGCAGCTTCTTCCCAAACCCGATAAGCCTCACTTCATCCGGAAGCAGGTTCCCATCTTTATCCTTTTGGCTTGTCATCGACCGGAACTTATAAAGCTTGAAAATCTTCCCGTCTTTCCCCGGCCTGTCCTGGGTAAACAGGACAGGGCTGCCCAGTTTTTTCCGCACAAGCAGTGCCGTCACCAGCATCACCGGCGAAAGCACGACTGAAGCCAGAAATGCGCACAGGAAATCCTGCGGTCGCTTTATGTATCTCTCATAGATGCCCTTCCTGTGCATTTGCTTTCTCTCCCATATCCTTATATTTTTCCGGCATTGTATTACCGCTTATCATATCTTCCAGCTTTCCCGGCATTCCATGGCCCGGACACACCAGAGAAATCTGATCCCTGATTGATCCCAGCCAGGGCATATCCTCATACCAGAACGCCTTCGTATTCCCTCCCGGCAGTCTGGTCAATGTCGGGATCGGAAGGATCTCATCCCCAGAGAACAGGATGTTACCGTCCAGCACATACCCTGTCGATCCAGGCGAATGTCCACGCAGTGGATGACAGAATATCCTGTGCCCATTCCATGTGATATCACAGTCCTCTGAAAACTCCTCATCCGCAGTCGCAGCTTCATAACTCGGGATCAAATCCTTCGGTTCTGACCCATTGTGCATGGCAAGCAATGCATTTCCGATGGATGACAGATTAGTCTTGGGGGACTGGATCCGTTGGCTGCATTCCTTCGACGCAATTACATGACATCTGAATCTGCCGCGCAGCGTCTCCAGACCGCCGATATGGTCAAAATGTTCATGCGTCAGCAGGATGGTTAGCTTTTGCAATTCCCGAACAACTTCTGAGATTTCGTTTCCGGCAGTTACTCTCGCATACTCTTCCAATAAAAAAGAGACCATATCACTGCTGTCAACCGCATCAATGATAAGCGCCTCATTTCCTTCTGTTATGACATATGAATTGGCTTCAAATGTTTTACCTGTAAACTGATAAATACTTACGCCACAATCCGTATCAATCCTGTTCATCTTATTCCTTCGTATAAACGAGGTCATACAGACCGTCGAATATCATTCCATACTTGGCATGGAACTTATTGGATGCTATATTGGAATCCTGCACCCATGCATAAAGATATCTCCCGCCGTTTTCGTAAAACCTAAATAGTTCTTTTTTCAAAAGAGAATGTACTCGAAAACTGTCTGAACGGTTGATTACTTGGTTGATATAGAACTGATTCCTTTCGATCGTCCGCTGCAGAACTGTAACTATCTTGCCCTGTTCCTTCACAGCAAATACCTCGCCCCTTTTTATCGCCTCAAAAAGCTCAGAATCACTCAACAGATGACTCACTCTAGTATCAAATACCTCCCAGAGCAGTCGGTTAATGGCCTCTGCATCTTCAATATGCGCCGATCCTACCATCGGATCATCCGAAGGTTCCATACTTTTCATCATATCTGTAATATCCCTGTTTACCAGTCTCCGCATTCTTGCAAGCAAAGTATAACCCGCATTTTGCATTTCACACATAAGATCCTCTGAGTCCTTTGTGATTACATCCGTTGTGACCGGCCCAGGAATCCTTTCAAGCACCTGCTGCAGATCCTCAGCAGACACCGTATAAAGCTTCAGCCGCTTGATTCCATGGTCTTCTTCCAGATACACAAGCGTTTCCGGCGTGACAGCCACGTCATACTCCACTGAAGGGTTCGCAGCCGTATATACATTGCTTTTTACTTTCCTGCCCTTCCGCTTCATTTCCATGACAGCAAGATTAATCTCGCTGCCAGTCAATACAGCCATCCCGTTCTCTCCCCCGTTTACAAATCTGTTTCTATCATTTCGCAATGCTCAAGCTCACCTATCTCCATGAACATGGCTCCCCACGCCAGTCCGGAACCAAACGCCGACAGACAGCACTTTTTTCTT
>CANPZE010000117.1 GCA_947589315.1 uncultured Lachnospiraceae bacterium
GGCATGTTTTCTGATAATCTTGACAGAATGGGCTTTAAACATCAGATCGCAAGCGGGTTTCAGAGAAATCGCAAATTGACAAGATTTATTGGGCGTGCAAGAACAGTGATGATTGAACTTAACGGTGCTGAAGACGAAAATTTATCAATGGGGCTCAAATTTTTTGAAACCCTTGGAAAAGGCGATGTGATTGTTGTAGCCGGCAACGGTCCTTATGCCTATTTTGGACAGATGATGTCAAGATTATGCATGCGCCAAGGCATTGAAGGAGTTGTTATTGATGGGATGTCAAGAGATAGTATTTTTACCAATGACAACTGCTTACTGCCTATTTATTCAAAGGGCTATACTCCGGTTGATATAAAGGGGCGTGGACAGGTAAAAGCTGTCAATATTCCGATAATTGTAGATGGAATTATAGTATCGCCAGGTGATCTTGTATTCGCCGATACAGATGCTGTCTGCTTTGTTCCCCGCGCTTGTGAAGATGATCTTGAAAAAATGGTTCGCAAGGAAATTCAGGAAGAGGCGAAAAGAGTAGCGCTTATCAATAATGGTGCCTCAGTTGATGAAATCCTGTCGAGTGTGGATTCTTTTTGAAGAGGTGACGAATATGGAAACGAGAAGCGCAGATATACAAAACCTGAATGTTCAGCCTGATGCTATTCATAGTTTTCAGAAAGAAAAGATACTTGCAGTATTTAAGAATATGGCGCGCCTGAGAAAATTTGAGCAAACTATTCTTGAATGTAACAGTAAAAACCAAGAAATATTCAAAAATAAAGTTATTCATATGGTAACAGGTCAAGAAACTACGGGGAGTGTTCTTGCGGAAATGTTCCCTGACTATCATTATTTTGCTGGTCACAGGTGTGCCGATCTTTATTTGGGGCTGGGCGCTTCAACGAAGGAATTGCGCGATGAAATAATGTATCTTGATTCAGGATGTATGAACGGAACACAAGGAGCCCAATTTGCTTATCATAAGGATGGGATTACAATTCATACTAACACTGGATTTATCGGTGAACAATTGCCTCTTGCCGTGGGGTACGCGCTTGCAAGCGGACAGAAAACTGTAGCTGTGTGCGGCGATGGGGCTGCCGAGGAAGATTACGCATTGCAGTCATATGGTTTTGCTGCAACCCATAAACTGCCTGTTTTATTCATTGTGAATGACAATAATTTGTCTGTTCTTTCTCCTTTGGAAAATAGGCGCAGTTGGAATATTGCGAAACTTGCTGAGGGGTTTGGACTTGCTACTGCCGATGTTGCAGATGATCCTTGGACGCTTATGAAGGTATTGAGCGATATGGAAAGCAGATTGCCTGCATTAGTCAATGTTCGCGTTAATCGCAATTACTGGCATATAGGTTTTGGGATAGACAATCCACCGTTATGGGACAGGTATGCAATTGTAAAACAGCAAATTTCAAAAATTGGCTATGAAAAAGAAATGTGTGAAATTGAGCAGTATGCTGAAATAGAAATGCATGAGCTTTGGAAAGGATATTTATGAAAATAAAGCTGCTTGTTTTGGATGTGGATGGTACTTTGACTGATGCAAAAGTCATATACGGTTCTGGAAATATGGAAATCAAGGAATTTAACACGCGTGACGGTCTTATTATTGGAAAACTTTTCGACTTTGGTATTAATGTCGTTATACTGACAGCAAGGGAATGTGAGCCTGTCGCGCGGCGCGCAGCGGAGCTTAAATGCGAAGCATTTCAGGGAGTTCGGAACAAGGCGTCAGCTTTGCGTGCGATTGCAGCAAAATATGGTGTAAAGCTGGAAGAAACAGCATATTTTGGTGACGATCTTAATGATTATGAAGCAATGTCGCTTTGCGGTTTTAAGGCATGTCCTGCTAATGCGGTGCCGCAGGTTAAAGAATTATGCGATTATATTTCTGCTGTTGATGGCGGGTATGGAGCAATTAGAGATTGTGCAGAAGAAATGCTAAAACGTCAAGGAATGTACTCCGACTGGCTTTTGATGTTTGGGATTAAGTCATAGAAAAATTTATCTCTCTTCGTTTTGCATCATGTTGGCAGGTTGAGCGTAAGAATTGGAGGTGTCCATGAATAAAATCATAACAGAAGAATTTGAAAGATTGTTATCTGTATATGGAGACAAATTTGAAAAATTGCATAACTGTACGGTTCTAGTCACTGGAGCAACCGGAATGATAGCGTCCTATTTATCTGAATTCCTTATTTCTATTTCTGGAATATACAACGTTCAATTATATTTACAGTGCAGAAATGGAGGAAAAGCAAAAAAATTATTCGGTGATTATCTGGACAGGGAAAATGTTCATCTCGTTAATTTTGATTTTGAAAATAATGAAATATCTGACATCAGGTTCGACTATATTCTTCATGCGGCCAGCCCGGCAGGTACGGCAGCTTTTGAGAAAACTCCAGTTGATGTGATCAGTCCGAATGTCATAGGGACGTGGTATTTGCTGCAGCATGCAAGAAGGAAAGGAATTATAAAATTTCTAATGTTCAGTTCTGGTGCTATCTATGGACAAAGTGAGAGGGAAAAAGCCTCTATTGCAGAGGAAGATTATGGGGTTATAGATCCTCTTTGGTACAGATCCTGTTATGTCGAATCTAAAAGGCTGTCCGAGCAGATGGGTATGGCGTTTTGGAAACAATATAATGTTCCATCATCCTATGTGAGAATTTGCCATACATACGGTCCGACTTTTGATCTTGAGAAGGATTTGAGGATTGTTCCTCGCATAATTAGACAAATACTGAATAGTGAAGATATAACGATCTATAAAGATCCGTATTCAGTTGCGCAATACACATATGTTGCTGATGTTATATCTGCAATATTGCTGGTTTTATTAGAGGGAAAACCGGGAGGGGCATATAATGTCTGCGGTGATGATATCGTGAAAATAGACGATGTTATTGATTGGATGGTTAATGCCGATCCAAGCATACATTCAACAGTGCTGGAAAAAGAAATAGATGAAAATTATAAATTCGGAAAAAACAGCGGAACATTGTTTCCTAAATTTTCCAATCGTAAGCTGACAGAACTCGGCTGGCATCAGCTCTACAGCCCCAAAGAGGGTTTTGCAAGGATGGTCAGGTGCTATCTGGAAGATCATAAAGATTCTGCGGGGGGGTACAGGGAATAGGCCTGGGAACGGGCGACCTGGATAAAGACCGCCCGGCAGAAATGGCGGCATTACTGGTACAGGCGGTTTTGTGCGGCTACCGGTTTATAGATACAGCGTATTCGTATGGCACGGAGAAAATTGTGGGATGCGCATTGAAGCTGCTTTTCGAAGCGGGATTTCCAAGGGACGGCATTTTCATCCAGACGAAGTTCTATCCCGTCATGCCTTATGACGGAAAATCGGTGCGGAAGCAATTTGAAGAAAGCCTTCAGAATCTGGGGCTTGATTATGTGGATGCCTACCTGATCCACCAGCCGGTTCCGAGGTATTCCGAGCTGGAATACGCCGAAAGAAATATTTCCGCATGGAAAGAAATGGAGAAATTGGCCGCCGAGGGAAAAATCAGGCATATCGGCGTTTCAAATTTCCTTGAGAGGCATATCCTCCAGATCATGGAACAGTGCAGCACGGCTCCGGAGATCAACCAGCTGGAGATCAACCCGCAGTTCCAGCAGGCAGGGCTTGCCGCTTTCTGCAGAAAGAGGAATATCGCGGTGCAGAGCTGGGGCCCGCTGTCGGTTACGGATGATAAGGCGAAGGCAGTCCTGGAGCTGCTTGCGAAGAAATACGGGGTTTCATGGACGCAGGTCGCATTGAAATGGAACCTGCAGTCCGGAAACACCCCGGTCTGTTTTTCAAAGAATATCCGGCATCTGGCAGAAAATATCAATCTGGACTTTGAACTGTCAGAGGAAGACATGGAAGCAATCCGGCTGTGCAACAGCGCGGATGCGCACAGGAAGACGTGGTGGTATCCGCGCCAGCAGATGTATTAGGGGAAAAAG
>CANPZE010000118.1 GCA_947589315.1 uncultured Lachnospiraceae bacterium
GCAAATTTACCGATTTCCACCGGTGATGGCTTTATGAGCATTCCGGATGGTGCGGAAGAGGAACTGCCATTTAATTAGAGCGGGGGCGTAAATATGAAGATTATCATTTTATTTATTGTGTCTGTCGGATTTGCAATAGGAATGCTAATCAGCAGCCGACAGCAAAGAGGCGGCCCCAAAAAAAGTAAGCAAAAGACGATTCAGGAATTTCTGAACGTGTTAGATATTCGAGATGGTATGATCTATACCAAAGATCATTACCTGATCGGGTTTCTTCAGATCTCCGGACGTAAGACGGATTTGCTGAGTGATCGGGAAAAAGAGAGCCTAAATCAAGGAATGACAGCTGAACTTGCGGCGATTGCATCCGAATGGCAGCTCTTGGCACTTTCACAGCCAGAAGATAACTCAGCACTACTTTATCAATATCAAGAGCAGTTGGTGGAAACCTCGGATCCTATCCGAAAGAAGCTATTGCGAGAGGCAATCCGGTATCAAAATGAATTGCTGCTGTCCGGAGAAAATATGGAACGACAGTTTTATCTGAAATTGTGGGAATATCAGAAAGAAGGTGTAGAAAAAGAACTTCAAGAGCGGTTGCATCAGTACCGGCGGTGTTTTGAAGACAATGGGTACACCTGTGATATGGTATCACAGGAAGAAGCGGTTTTATTATGCAATTTGGTACACAACCCGGCGGCGGTGCTGTATGATCCGGACGAGATAAAAACAGATCTTCCGGGAATGAAAGCCGCAGAGAACTGACATCTTATCAGCGTAAAGGCGCATGGAGAAGAATCCATGCGTTTTTGTGTTTATAACAAAAGGAGGATAGAAATGAAAAAGGAAAAACAGGAAAATCCGGCACTCATAAACGTGATTGCCCCGATTGCATTGGAGTTTCAGCCCGCATCGATGCAGCTTGGCGAAAATAAGGCCAAAGGATATGGGATCATACGTTATGCAGCGGATAATGAATATGGATGGCTGGCAAAACTTACCAACATTCCGAATGCAATCGTATCAATCACATACGAACCATTAGATACGGAAGAAATGATAAGTGTAATGGATAGCAATATCACTGCGGCAAAAAAAAGGATGACGGATGCAACAAAACAATCGGAAGAAACACGGGCAGAAAAAGAGATCCGGCACAGTCGGGCGTTGCTGGAAAGGATGGACGACCGAAATGAAGCTATAGGAATGGTATCTACAGTAGTGCTGCCATTATCTGCGGAGGAATCATTTGAAAAAGTCGAACGAAAAGCAAGATCAACGGTAAAAAAAATAGCGGGCAGAATGCGTGTACTTGTAAATATGCAAAAGGAGGCATACAAACAGGTTTCTCCAGCCTATATTCCGCAAAGACGGATCCGGCAGGTGGCAGGAAGGGTGATGCCATTATCAACATTGCTTGGCGGCTTTCCGTTTTCCAAGTCTGGGATCAATGATGGAAGTGGATATTATTTTGCAAAAGATGACGCCGGAAGCATTTTAACATTGGATCCATGGAAGCGACAGGGAGATCGAACAAATTCTAATATGGCATTTTTGGGCGGATCAGGAGCTGGGAAAAGTACAAAAATGAAAGATCTGCTGACTGACGAATATATGATGGGCAGTAAGATCATCGTGATCGATCCGGAAGACGAATACAAGGAGCAGTGTAGAATCTTAAAAGGTGACTGGCTGAATGCAGCGGGTGGGGCGGGCTGCCATATCAACCCTTTGCAAATACAGATGATCCCACGAGATGAAGAAGATGACTATTATAAAGATGAAGGTTTTGGCATGGGACCTTTGGCGTTATATCTGAAGCACTTAGAAACATTTTTTACTTTATATATGCCGGATATGGACGATTATCTTCTCGCCCACTTGAAAAAACTTTTGATCGAGATGTACCAGAAGCGGGGAATCACGTTTGAGACGGATATTTCTGAGATAAAAAATGAGGATTATCCCATCATGGAAGATCTGGTTCATCTTGCTGAAGAGCATTCGGAAAAGTTTAAAAAATCCGGAGAAACTGGAGAAAATTACTACAGCAGACTGGCATTGTTGCTTTGGGACGCAGCGTTTGGAGCAGATGCGTTTTTATTTAACGGGTCTACTACATTAAATTCGGAAAGTCAGTATATTTGCATATCAACTGCCGGTCTTATGGACGCTTCCGACCGGATCAAACGGACGCAGTATTTTAACATATTAACATGGGCATGGAAGGAAATCAGCAAAAATAGAAAAGAACGGGTCATACTTGTCTGTGACGAAGCCTATCTCCTTGTTGATCCAGAGTTGCCGCAGTCATTGATTTTTTTAAGAAATGCAATGAAGCGTGGGCGTAAATATGAAGCTGCTATATGGGTTATCACCCAAAATATCGTTGATTTTTTGGGTGAGAAAGTAAAGGCATACGGACAGGAGCTGTTAGATAATCCGACCTACAAAATTCTTATGGGAGCAGATGGTGCCAATTTGGAAAAACTGGTAGAACTTTATCGGCTCACAGAACAGGAAATCTTAATGCTAGAAGCAAAGAAAAGAGGCCAAGCCATTTTAATGATGGGGGCCAAAAGACTGAAGGTGAAATTTGAGATTCCGGATTACAAATTTCAATATTTTGGCACGAAAGGAGGCAGATAGTATGAAAGTAGTATGGGCTGGACTAGGAGGCTTCAGCATTCTTTTTATGGTTACAGCCTATCTGCTGATGATGCCGCTAAACCAACTGATTCAGGCAGGCAGTGGCGAGGAATGGAAACAGTTGATAACAGGTTTTAAAGAAGAAACGAGGGAAATCAGCAGACAGTATGGTTATTATGATTGGGAAGCGATGGATCTTCTGCCCGGAGAAATGCCGGTGGTGTATTTTAATCAGGCGGATCCGGCTTGGGGCAGCTGTTTATATGATACCAGAAGGGTTAAAAAGCAAACCATCCGGAGCGGGGGTTGTGGTCCAACGTCTCTGGCGATTGTCTACAGCAGTCTGAAACAAGAGGTAATGACGCCAGAAGATATGGCAGACTTTGCAATGGAGCATGGCTACTGTGCGGCGCCTCAAGGCAGTTATCGTTCATTATTTACATCCGGGGCAGAGCAGCTTGGTCTTACCTGTTTTTATGCTGGAGAGAATCTTGAAACTGCTTTAAGCTACCTATCGGAAGACTGTTTGATAGTGTCTTTGATGGGACCGGGAATCTTCTGTGATGGTGGTCATTTTGTAGTCATACGGGGCGTAACGGAGGATGGAAAACTTCTGCTGGCTGACTGCTGGAATGCAGCGAACAATGATAAGGGATGGGAAATCAATACCATTGCCCAGAATTTAAAAACAGATGGCGGCGGCTGCTTGTGGGTGCTTGGCTTGCAAAAGGGTGAATAAAAGGGGATTCTCATTAAAAAAAGGAGGTACTTTATTATGGATAAAGAAATGAACATGGAAGAATGGTGTCAGTTCCTAGGCATTCTCGAAGAGGAGAAACCTGTGGTAGATGAGGATGATGTTGAGGGGGAATATGAAGATGTCAGGTAGCT
>CANPZE010000119.1 GCA_947589315.1 uncultured Lachnospiraceae bacterium
TTTATCCGGATATGGTCCGTGATAATTGCTATAAAAAATAAAAAAGAGGGAGACGAAAGCAATGAGAGAAAAACAACGTAACCGAAAAACCCTGCGATCGAAAACAGGAAAGAAAATGATTTCTGTTTTCCTGCTGCTGACGATGCTTGTTTTTGTTTTTGCCGGATGCGCAAAGCAGGGGAGCGAAAGCGCGGGGCAGGAAGAGGCCGGCAAACAGACAGCCAGCGCACAGCCCGAAGAGAGTAAGGCAGAGGAAACTTCCGGGCAGGCGGAAAGTTCAGAAAGTTCAGAACCGGAAGAGGTGGTCAGTCTTGACTTTTTTGTCCCGAACGTGAGTATCAGCGGACCGATTACCGGTTGGATGGGGGATTACCTGAGGGAAAACGGGCTGGAGATCAACGTCATTAACGGCGGGACGGAAAAAACGCAGGCATATCTGGCCGGAGGAGAACTGCCGGATGTCGTATGCTTTATGTCATGGGACGAAGTACAGAAGGCCATTGAAGGCAATATGCTGGTCAACCTGGATGAGCATCTGGACCAGCTTCCCAATGTAACGGCAAATCTGGGCAAAGCGCTGGATTACAGCCGCGATGCGAGAAGCAACGGGACCAACAACCTGTACGCGATCCCCGCATCTGTTGGAACAATTTATTACACGGTGAATCCGGGGGTATATGCATTCAATATCCGCTGGGATCTCTATGAAAAAATCGGCTGCCCGAAGGCTGAGAAGCTGGAAGATCTGATCCCTATCTTCAAGCAGATGCAGGAGATCTATCCGGAAACGGAGGATGGGTCGAAGACCTATGCCTTAAATATGTTCAGCGACTGGGCAGGAAGCTTTTCCATGATGGATCACGTATATGCGTCGATGGGATACCAGAATGCCAGCAGGTATTTTGTAGAGGTTGATGATCAGTTTAATGCTAAATCCATTTTTGAAGATGACAGTATGTATCTGCGGGCCCTGAAGTTCTTCTATCAGCTGAACCAGGAAGGACTTTTGGATCCGGACTCTGTCACCCAGACCTATGAAACGACCCGGGCGAAAATAGACGCCGGCGCTTATCTGGCGGTTGGCTTTGGCGGATATTATGATTCCTTTAATACGGAGGAAAGAATAAACGCTGATGAACCGGTGGGTTATATGCCAATTATCTTTGGTGAGTATAAGGCCGCTGTCGCGGGCAACAATCCGGTCGGTTCTACGAAGGATATGATGGCTGTCAGCGCATCAACGACGAAGCTGGATGCCTGTTTGAAGCTCCTGAATATGTTTGCGGATTATGATACCATTTTGACGCTGTATAATGGACCGCAGGGAGATCTGTGGGATGTTGACGCGGACGGCAATGCCCATGTTACGGACAATTACTGGAAAAACAGCTCGGAGCTGAGCAACGGGGAACCTTTGCAGATCAATGCGTACTCTTACCTGATACAGGAATCTTCGATTCATCCTAAGTACAATGTCCCGCTTAAAATGGGATACTGGCCGGAAGTGATTGAGAGAACGCAGAATAATAAACTGGCAGAGGCCTGGGCGAAGGACAACGACGGATATATGTTCCCCATTCAGAGGATGGAAGCAGAAGGAAGGCTGGTATATAAACCGCTCGCGGCTTCCCTGATGGAGAGTATCCCGAATGACCTGGATCTGCTTGATCAGACGATCAAAGACAAGGTGGATCAGTTGGCCTGGCTGATGATGTTCGCGGAGGATGAAGACGAATTCAATGCTCTCTGGGAAGAGATGAAGGAGAGCGCAGAGGCAATGGATGCCGAGGAAGTTATTTCCTGGTACATAAACGCCTGGAATACAGCCAAAGAAGTCGCCGATAAGTACGAGTAAGCTTTTATCAGAGGAGCCGGCGGGGCATCACAGTCCTGCCGGCTCTTTAAAGCAAAGGGCTGGTGAAAGAACATTTTCTCACGGGACATTTTTTCCTGAACAGAAGGAAGGATATAAAATGGCGGATAACAAAGAAGCACAGCAGCAGCATGAGATGATCGGTGCGGTTCGGGATGATTCGAAAGCCTTCGCGCGGACGGAGCATCCGGAGGCGCAGTGGTTCCTGCAGGGAGGGAACATGGGGTTGTTCATTCACTGGGGAATCTCTACCGTCAGCGGCGAGGGAGACCTTTCCTGGGGAATGATGGACAACAAGCCGTGGGACGGGGAAGGAAATTACAGGATTACTCCAAGAGAGTATTGGGGGCTGGCACCCCGGTTTTCCCCGGAGCGGTTTCATCCGGAGGAGTTTTTGCAGAGGGCAAAGGATGCCGGGTTCACCTATGCCGTTTTTACGGCCAAGCATCACGACGGATATGCGATGTGGCCGTCGGAATGCGGAGAATTCAGCACCCGGCAGTATATGGGCGGAAGGGACCTGGTGGGAGAGTATGTGGAGGCCTGCCGGAAATGCGGACTCAAGGTTGGGCTGTATTATTCTCCGCCGGACTGGTATATGCACCGGGATTACATGAATTATAACTTCGCATACAGAAGCAATCCGAATTCGGGAGCGCCGATGGAGGATATGGATCTGAAGCCGACAGCAAGCCTGCCGGAGGAGCCGCCGGAACTGGAAGAAACTTATATGGCATATGTGAACGGACAGGTCCGTGAACTGATCACGCGCTATGGACGGATCGATCTCCTGTGGTTTGACGGAACGGTAAAGGACTTGTCCAAAGTGATCTCGCCGGAAGAGATCCGCCGTGTACAGCCCTGGATTGTGATCAATGACAGGCTGTATCGTACAGGAGATTTTGATACGCACTTTGAATGCAGGCTTCCGGAACAGCCGCCCCAGGGCCCCTGGGAGCATTGTCACATCTGGGCAGAGCACTGCGGATGGGCTTATTGCAACCGTATGACGGGCTACCGGCCGGCAAAGTGGGTTTATGACAGTTATGTGCAGGTCCGGCAGTGGGGAGGCAATATGATGATCAATGTGGGACCGAAGGCAGACGGCAGTCTTCCGGCGGAGTATTACGAGGAGATCGGGAAGCTGGCGCGGCTGATGCGGGGTGAGGCAGAGGAATCGTGATGAATAAGCAATCGGAACCAACGCGGGTACCGTTGTTGGAGGATACGTTCCGGGATGGGCTGGACAGCCGATGGAGGATCCTGCCGGAGGATGCCGCGGTGAGGATCGCGGAGGACGGCTGCAGGATCCAGGGGGAGAATACGGGGCTGTTTGTCTGTCCCGGTAAGCCTGAGTGGAGGAACTACACGGCAGAGGCCGAAATCTCGATAGAGGCTTTGGAACGCGGCGGCTTTGCCGGAATTGCGGGCAGAGTATCCAACGACGGAAAATATGGATATCGTTTTGGCTTTGCGGAGGACGGCCGGGTTATCCTTGAGAAGAATGTGGACGGATGGAACCGTCTGCAGGAAACGACGCAGGAGTGGGAAGCCGGGCGCCGTCTCCTGCTTTCCCTTTCGATGGAGACCATACCGGAGGGGACGCTGCTTTCCGCTTCCATCGATGGCAGGCGGGTATTTTGCCTGAAAGAT
>CANPZE010000120.1 GCA_947589315.1 uncultured Lachnospiraceae bacterium
TATGCCAATAGCGATCAGCATCAGATAAGCCAGTCCGTAACGTTTTTTCAGCTTCATCAGAAATCACCTCCATCTTCGTAGTAAACCCAGTTATCCGAGGTTTTGAAAAGTATCAGGGTGAAGACCAGGATAATAGCAAACAACACCCAGGAAATCGCCGACGCATATCCCATCTTAAAGTTGCTGAAACCCTCTGTATACAGCTTCATCCCAATCAGATAGGTGGATTTCAAGGGACCGCCGTTGGTGATTACAAAGGCTGATGTAAAGTTCTGCAGGGCATTGATGCTCTGCATGATCAGGTTAAAAAATACAATAGGCGTAATCATCGGCAGCGTAATGTAGAAAAAACACTTCACCGGACCGCCGCCATCAATACAAGCCGCTTCGTACAGATCTGCAGGAATCTGTTTGAGAGACGCCAGGAACAGCACCATCGATGAACCGAACTGCCACACCTGCAGCAGACAAATGGTAACCATGGCGGTTCCCGCCTGTCCCAACCAGTCCACAGCAGAGAGTCCCACCGTCTGCAAAAACTTATTCAAAATACCGTCGGACATAAACATCAATCGCCACAGGGCCGATACCGCCACACTGCCTCCCAGGATGGAAGGAATATAGTAGATGGTCCGAAAAATATTGATTCCTTTCAGCTTCATATTCAGCACCATAGCGATAAAGAGCGCAAACAACAGCTTGGCCGGTACGGAAATCAACGCATATTTCAGGGTAACAGTAATAGATTTGACGAAATCCGGATCGATAGTAAAAAGCCGGACATAATTTGCTAGACCGATAAATTTCGGCGTTCCCAGCACATTGTACTGGGTAAACGAATAACAAAGGGATGCCAGAAACGGGTACAGCTGCAATGCCAGGAAACCTATAATCCAAGGGAATATGTAAAACAACCCCCGGAAATCTCTCAACCGCCATTTCTTTTTTTGATTCATTAGACACCTTCCTTTCAACCGAAGTCTTTTCTGAAATTTCTAAATATAAACCTATCTTTACAATTCTTTTTTTCTGTTTTATAATATTATAGTATTATTCTGACATTTGCAAAAGAATTGCCAACAGCGAAAAGGTATCATTTTATGTACAAATTAATCATTGTAGACGATGAAAAGAATATACGGGAGGGACTGGCGGAATGCTACCCTTGGGAGGAACTGGGCTTCGAAGTATGCGCCGTGCTTCCAGACGGAAAAAGCGCACTGAACTATGTGAGACACTGCCGGGTAGACGCTGTTTTAAGCGATATCCGTATGCCAAAAATGGACGGCCTGGATTTGGCCAGACAGTTGGCCGCTGATTATCCCAACATCTTCATTGTGCTTCTGAGCGGTTACGCTGAATTTGAGTACGCTCGGGAGGCCCTTCGCTACGGCGTGAAAGAGTATATCCTGAAACCGGTGAAATACGAAGATGTGCTGCGCGTCTTTGAAGACATCCATAGCCTCCTGGATCAGCAAAAAAACGGTAGTGTCATGGACGAACCGACCACCGGCTATTATGATCAGATTGTGGAGCAGGTGACTGACTATCTCCATCAACACTACCGAGATGCCTCCCTGGAAGTCGCAGCCCAGCTGGTCAGCCTAAGCCCAAACTATCTTTCCCGGATCTTTAAACGGAAAACTGGCATCAATTTCAGCGAATACCTTCTGAATGTCAAGATGGAGCAAGCCGCCAGGCTGCTTTTGGATGTGACTATGAAAACCTACGAGGTGGCGGACCTGATTGGATATGATAACCCTAAGAACTTCACCCGCGCGTTTAAACAATACTGTGGAAAAACTCCCAGAGAATTCCGGAAGCAGGATCAAAACCAATGAAGCTTAAATTTTTTCTTTCCAAAATTATCATGTTTCTCAGTTTAACCTTGATTCCCGTCTGCGTCTTCGGTCTTCTCTCGGGATTCTATATTCGCGCCCAGGTACAGCAGGAAATTCAGGAAAAGGCTCAAATGGTTACGGAACGTATGCGCCAGTCCGTGGAGGATTTGACCACCACTCTGAATATTCACAAGATTGCCACCAGCTCGGACGCCCGCTTTCATCTGGCCCTTTTGAGCGCTCTCAGCCCCGATTCTACAGAAAACATCGACATGTCTGACCTTAACCAGGCCATGCAGAACCTATACTATTCCCTGACTATTCGTTCGGGAGTTCTGTCAGTCTATCTGACCATCGAGAACAGCCCTTATTTCATCAATGGCCTGAGCCGGGAAACCTTTGAAAATGCCATCGACAATTCCTGGACCGAACCTGCTCTCTCCCATCCTGATACGGATTTTTTTCAGCTGCGCTACATGAAGAAAAATAAATTTGACACGCAGCTCCAGCCTGTTGTCACTGTCTACCAGCGTATGAAATACAAAGAACTGATGGCTATCAATCTCCAGCCGGAATATTTCAACAATCTGTTGGATTCCATCAGCGACTACGAGGGTCAGGTGCTGTTAATCACCAATAAGGACGGGCAGATTTTCTTCCACAACCACAACGCAGAGCTTCTTCCCACTTTCCTGTATCAGAAGGAAAGCTATCTCCGCAGCTTTGAGGAAATCTCCCAGGTTGCCGGTAGTGACTATTTCCTCAACAGCGGAGAATTCTCCGGAAACTATGGGCTGTGCTATCTGTCCATGATTCCCCGGCGAGAGGTCTTCCGTCTCAGTGACACCATCCTGAAACTGACCCTTGTGGGAGGCCTGATCAGCGTACTGGTATCCTCCCTTCTTGCCTATCTTTACACCATCCGGGACTGCCGGCAGATTTTCAGCATCATAGACCTATTCGACCGGGCAGAACGGGGGGAATTCACCCCCCCCGGAAGATTACTCCGGAAAAAATGATGCCTATTTTCACATCATCCGCAACATTATCAACCTTTTCATGTCCCAGTCCTACTTGAAGGTGCAGCTGGACGCCAAGAAATATTCCCTTCTAACAGCTCAACTGTCCGCCCTTCAGTACCAGCTAAATCCCCATTTTCTCTTCAATACGCTCCAGAGCATCGATCTGGAAATCCTGAAGGCCACCAGACACCCCACTAATGCAAACCGCATGATTTCCGGACTCTCCGAGCTTCTCCGATATTCCCTCAAAGCGCCTGACCTTTCGGCAACGGTCCGCGAAGAGATTGACGCCACAAATAATTATATTGAGCTGCAAAACCTCCGCTCCGGTGAACCATTTCAGGTCATCTGGAGCTGTGAAAACAAGCTGCTGGAATACCATTTGCCTCGGCTTTTACTCCAACCAATTGTGGAAAACTCCATCATCCACTCCTCCCTTCCCGACCCACAAAAACTGAAAATTAAAATCTGTTTTCGTCTTCTGCCTAATGGCCTCGCCATCACGGTCACTGACAACGGTCTGGGCATGGACCCCAACCGTCTGCAAACCCTGCGCAAAAATATGGCCAATGACCCGGTAGAAACCCAAGGCCGCCACATTGGTCTCATAAATATAAG
>CANPZE010000121.1 GCA_947589315.1 uncultured Lachnospiraceae bacterium
GTGTTTGTCCTCCAACTGAACGAGACAATTCCTGCTCGCCCAATCTATTTTCTGAAACAGACAGACCAACCACTGAGTCTTGCAGCGAAAGAATTGGAAACAATGATTGTGAACAAATCATAATGCGGGTATTCAGAAATGTCTTGATAGCCGAAAACAGTATGTCATTATGGAACATTTTAAAGATGATACGGTAAGTAACGTATGATTTCGGCAGGGAATAGGTCTTGTCGATTTCCGTCTGCCCGATCAGCTTGTAGGTATAGGGGAAGTCGGCTGCAAGCCTGTCCAGTTTCCGCATTACCGTCCTATCCCAAACGATTAGAGAATCGTTGTGTAGACAGTAGCGATCTGTTCCCCTGCATTGTAGTTGACTACGTTTTCCTGCTCGTATCGTGATAACGGTGTCATGGCGTCCCTCCTTGTGGTATATCTAATAAACATAATGACTATGATAATGATTGATGGATATAAAGACTGACACCCACTACTCTTCCTCTATATATGTCATCACTTCAGAATCGAAAGAAGGACTACTACAGCCATACAGCCATAGCAGCCCCATAAGAAGCAAAACAAACGCCTTTTTTCTTCCTCTCATTTTATTCCACCCATTCCTGGAAGCGAAACTTAGATTTTCTTTGATGTCTTAGAAAATCTTTTCGCTTTATTCTTTAACCGCCGTATCTAAATAGAAAGTAAGTGTATATTCTATTTCATGAGGTTTACTCATTGCAACAGTATCACCAATAACATCCATTGGTTCATCAAATATAAGAATGGGAATCTCAAATATAGAATTGCCTTCCGTATTTATAGGCAGATATTTTTCTCCATCTACTATCATATAATCATAATTAGGGCTGCTCCACTGTACGGTTGCTGTCGTTTTTCCATCTGCCACAGTTACAATTACGGGAGATAAAATCTCTGCTTTACCGCTTCCTCCTTCAAAGGTAATTTCCATGCTGTATGTACCATCTTCCAAAGATACTGCATCTTTTACCTGTTCATCATCCTCAAGCGGAACTGGATTGGATACACTGACCTTATGGTCATACCATTTCCCCTTTGTTCCAATCAAGGCTAAATCAAATTCTGTTTTCAATGCAGGGACTGGTACGTCAAAGCCATAGACTTCTTCTGTCATACCATCATTGTATGTGACAGTATCTTCTGTTGGTATAAGCAGTTCTGCTCCTTCTTTCGCTGCATCGTCTGCCAGTCCGGGATAAAGATTTAAAATCTTCTTTGAAATGAGCGTAATATGGATTGTCATTTCCCCATTCTCTACTGTCAGGATTCCTTTGTTTTCATAGGCTTCATTGATGCGAAACATACTGCTGTCCGTGGTAAATTCTGCTGTATAAATCCCATCTGCCAACTCCGCTGTTTCCTGATCCTGCTCAGCTATTTCGTCACTTTCAGATATATTTTCCGCCGACTCTTCCGGTAATGATTCCGATACATTTTCTGATGACTCCTGTGCATTTTCTTCTGCAACAGCATTTATCGCAGAATCAGATTCCTGTGCATTATTGTTATTTCCACAACCTCCAAACAGCATGACCGTAAGAAGGGCAGTAACAATTATTGTATTTTTCTTCATGCTTCCTGCCCCGCCTGTTAATCTTCTAATACAGCCGCCGTATGTTCTACATAAAGCTTTTGAATAGCATCAATGGAACCAAGACCTGTGATCTGTACATCCACACTTTCAAAATTCCCGGAAGCATTGAACATACTAAGCCATGAATCTTCATCTTCTCCTGCCATATCATTATTGGCGTGGTCGCCTGCTACAACCATCAGGGGACGGAGTATTACTTTTTTATAACCCGCCTGTGTCACAGCATCTATCACTGCCTCACAGGATGTTTCCTCCGGTTCCCCCTCTACAGTACCAATAAATACATTATCGTATCCAAGCGCATCCATTTGCGATTGCATCTGGCTATAGGATACCTTCGCAGTATGTGAAGTTCCATGTCCCATAAATACAAATGCGGCACCATCCCCCATCGCCGCACTTAAATCTTCATACCCTGCATCTTTTACTGCTGCTTCCGTGAGTGCCTTTGCAACTGCTGCTTTATCCGCATTGATCACTGTGGCATCTGTACCGACCTCGCCAAGAAGAGGCTCTGCAATCTTTACTGTTTCGAACTGATCTTTGTATGCCTCCACAGATTCTATCAGCTCATCATACTCTGCCCCATGCATCAGATGAGTAGGCTGTATCGCTAAATTCTTTACTCCATTTGCCACTGCACGTTCCAATGCCTGGTCCATATTGTCAATAAACTCTCCGTCACGCGCCTGCACATGGTTAATAATAATCTGTGACGTAAAAGCCCTTCTTACAGACCAGTCAGGATTTGCTTCCTGTATTGCATCCTCAATTCCTTTGATATCATCGGCACGGCTGCCATTAAAGGATGTACCGAAACTGACTACCAAAATTTCATTTTCTCCGATATCATCCTGATTTCTCGGATCATCTTTGGAAGCGTCGCCTGTATCCCTGCCAAAATAATCAGGATCGGCTTCTTCACCTTCCACCAATTCTTTCTGAGCATCCGTCAGCGCATCCCATGCCGCTTTTGCCTGCGCACACTGTGCATCGGTATCTTCTGTCCTCTCTTGTACATAGATTGCGTCAATCAATGCCGCAACTTCATCCGCCGCTGCCTGATCAGAAACTGCCAAATCTTCTGCTCCTGATTCTTCTATCTGCTCTTGACTGTTATTCTCTCCCGCTGGTTCTGCACTCTCCGTGCTTCCTACCTCTGTCTGTACGGCATTTTCTACTGATGTCGGAGTCTCCTTTGAACAGCCCGTCAGTGCCAATGAGCCAATCATAACACCAGTTAATAAAGCAACTACTAATTTCTTTTTCATTTTTTCTCTCTTCCTTTCTTGCTATTCCACAAGAATATTAAATTTATTAAAATATCGCGCAGTATTTTATAAAAAAATCCTCTACCATAACATAACTACGGTAAAGGATTCATACACAAAATAAGCCCACAGAATACTCCGATGTAAACAATAGTCCATCGTGCTTTCTGCAAGTTCAAAACGTACAACCAGTTACTCGTGGCCTGAAACAAATGTTTCCGTACAGCATTCAGGCAGGTCTCCCGGCTTATAGATCATCACATCAGCCGCCTTCCCAGTTTCCCAGTGACATATCGGCTTCTACTCCCTAATTACGGTGACGAGTTCGTACAGGATTTGCACCTGTTTCCCTTTTCACCAAAACCAATGCCTATTTCACGCATTGCTTTGACACCTGTATGCTATTTATTCAATTGTAGAAAGTATAACACATTTTGTTTTAATGTCAATATTTGTAATCAATAAAATATTAGATAAAAGCCTGCTGGCCAAAGGCTATGAGCAGAACCAGAAAACCCAGCACAAATATGCTGCATCTGAGGAATTGACCC
>CANPZE010000122.1 GCA_947589315.1 uncultured Lachnospiraceae bacterium
GCAATCCGGGTCCCGCCGATCCCGTATCCATAGCTCAGCGCTCCGGTTCTCTTTGCCAGAACATTCCAGAATGTGTGATCTATTGACGTCGTTCCGTGTCCCTCTGTAATGCTGTCACCCAGGAAAGCAATCTTTTTATCTTTGAGATCCATCGATGACTCCTCCTTAATCTCCGTATAATATCTGCCTACATGAATACATTTGCTGTATGAATCTTAACGGGCTCGCGCCCGGCAAACAGTCCTTTTTACGCTCAGACAGGCGAACGGATATCCGCACATCACTTCGCTTTCATTTTACTCAGATACTTTCCTCTGTCCGCAGCCGGGATTTCCAGCATATCCATCGCCTGGTCCGCGGTGCATCTTACCGTCCGCATCAAGCTGCAGATCGCGTCATACAGACCGCTTTCCCTGCCGCTTTTTTCTCCTATGGTCTTTCCTCTGGCCTCTCCTATGGCCCTTCCTCTGGCTTCTCCTATGGCCCTTCCTCTGGCTTCTCCTCTGGCCTCAACCCGATCTAATACCTCACACATTTTCTTCACATCTCCTTTCCCCGGTTCGCTTAGAACCTCCTCAAACCGGCTGTCTCCCGTCAGAACCGTCATCAGCTTCAATACCTCATCCACATGCCGCATAATCTCTTCTGAGGGACGGTATTCTTTGTTCTTCCTCATCTGGACAAAATAATCCGCTACGATCTTGAAGTCGCTGGTAAACAGCTCTACCTGTTCTTCCTCAAGCCAGGCTATCTCAAACAGATTGATTCTGTAGTCGCTGACAAATGGCTGCAGCCTGTCCGGAATGTCCAGGCATTCCTTAAGCGACAACGGTTTATTCCAATGCTTCTCGCCAAAATACAGAACCAGTGTCACAACCGGATAACGCCTCGAAGTAGAATTCCCATCCGGATTCACATCCTCTGCCCCCGTCTTCCGTAACCCATTTCCCAAAAGCTGGCTGCGGTAAGCCGCACCATCATAGCTGATCACACGCAAGGCCATATCCATATCCGACTTTGTCTGGTTCTCAAATCCGTACAGAGCAATCTGAACATTACAGTCCTTCCAATATTTTGCCGTATCTCTTTCCTGTTCATGGAGTTTGCCATCCGCTTTATATATAGATCTCGGCGTTTCGTCCTCCAGTTCATCTTCCTTTACAACGCGCTCCCCATGAAATAAAAGAACATTTACAATGTCTGCAAATACGTCGTTATATGCTTCCAGTGTTTTTTCCACAGCATCTTTTTCAGCCACACATTCACCCCCCGATTATTTTCTTTATTTATAGTATAATCAAAATTGACCCTTCCTGCAAGATGTTCTTTTCAAACGATCATCCGCGAAAGGATCAATTCCAAATGTTTAATACCGTACTCCATATGTGCGTTCTTCCACAAGAATGCGCCCGGTACCTCTTGCCAAAGATCAAGCCTATCCGCAGCCTAATCCGCTTAATATGTATCCGGCATATTTCTTCTTTCCTTCATATCCCAGATCACAATGTCCCCGGCCATGGATAACATCCAAACTGATCTCATATCCTGCTTCCTTCATCTTCTGTACAAAAGCTTCTGAATTCCGCTCAAGATTAACACCCTTGTCCTCGTCGCAGTGAAGGATATGATACCCGATCCGCGGCAGCTTCCCGATCAGGCACAGCGGCGATACGGACCGCAGCGCATCCGTCAGGCTTCCCTCCTCCTGCCACAGCGCACTGTAGATGGTCCGCGGCAGATCCGCCCGTTCGCCAAAATGATATTCCATATCGCAGACCGGACAGTTCGCCACACATACCGCAGGTGTCCGCTTTGCATAACACGAATAAACCAAAGCCGTCTGTCCGCCCATGCTTCCGCCGGTGGACGCAATCGGAAGCGACGGGTCCAACCCATATTTTTCAAACAGAACATCCAGAATCTCATCAGTATAGCCAATCGCCTGCCGGTTCGCCCAAGACCACGGATTGGTATATGGAATGACGAACAGAAAGCCTTTCCCCCCGAAGAATTCCCCTTCCAGTGTGTCCTGGGAATACATGGCATTCCCGTTCAGGCCAAAGAACTGCACAATAACGCCGCGGATCGGCTTTACGCAGATCTTGTCATTTACATAGGCATAGCTTCTCAGATTCTCATAAGTAATAATCTTTTCCACAATTCACACTCCTTTTCGTTTATTTAACTTTCTGATTCGTTGGTCGTTATTTCTCCTTACAGCGTCTCCAAAAATCCGATCAGCCGCTCTGCGATCCGCCCGTGCCCCGCGTCGCAGGGATGCAGGCCATCCGGCATATAGCGCTCACGAATGGCCGGTATCTCCGGCTGGATCCCGCTGATCCGGAACAGATCCAGCACCGGGATCCCATAATACGCCGCCACCTCCAGGATCGCATCCACATAAGCCTGCAGATCCGCCGCATTGCGGACCCCGCGGCCATTATAAGCACGGCCGGACTCTCCCAGCCGGTGCAGCGGCGTCATAAATACGATCAGCGCTTCCGGGTACTGTTGGAGCAGCTTTTGCATCAGCAGATGCAAAGACCCATAGAAGGTATCCTCCGTTCGGTCCTCCATCGTTCCGAACGCCGCGTCTCCATGTCCGTAATCATTGGTACCGCCGAACACTACCACAATATCCGCGACCGGAATCATTTCTTCCACCCGGGATCCGAAATAGATGTCGTCCCTTGGATTCGCAGACGGCTTACGCTGCGGGGCTATCCGGGTCCCGCTGATGCCGTATCCGCAGCTCTGCGCCCCGGTTCTCTGCGCCAGCACGTTCCAGAAGGTGTGCTCTACGGATGTGGTTCCATGCCCCTCTGTGATACTGTCGCCCAAAAAAGCAATCTTTTTATTCTTAAGATTCATCACCGACTCCTTTTTCGTTACCTCACTATTCCGGCAGGCCGCGAATGGCGCCCTGAACCTCCCTGACAGTATCCAGCGTCCGCAGCATTCCCTTCAGCACATAATCGTAATCTGCGCCGGTAGAGATCATATTGATCCCCATATCACGATACCGTTTTAGCGTTTCCGGATCGGTCGCAACCGTAGATACGCCCACGGTCTTCCCCTGCTCCTTAAACGCGCGGATCGCCCACCGGGCCAGGTTCACATTTTCCTCACAGAACACATCGCCCAGCCGGTCAATGGATCCGGACAAGTCGTGCATTCCCAGAACGCAGCCGTCCAGATACGGAATCGATGCGATCCGTTCCGCATCCAATGCCGCCTCCTTCTGTTCGATCTGGACGAAGCGGCACATTTTCAAATGGCCTTCCCCGTAATAATACGATTCGTCGTCCAAGCCGTACCGGACGGCCCCTTTGGGTCCGCAGCCCCGCTTTCCATAGGGCGGGTACAGCGTATACTCGA
>CANPZE010000123.1 GCA_947589315.1 uncultured Lachnospiraceae bacterium
CGGCAGTTCCAATACAAAAGAAACATTTTGATAAGACTTCTGGACAAACGTATCTCCCGCTTTCTTCACAAAAAAGCAATGGGAATATAGGTCATCATAATCATAATTGGCATCATTTCCCGCCTGATCAAGAACGTCAATTCCGCCAATATACCATTCGCATGGATACAGCTCGTCCACACTGATCGTTCCGGTATATTTTCCATCCTTGTATGTTAATTTGATGGAATGACCTGAATCTTTAATCTGGTCTCCCAAAGGGGAATATATATACAGATAAGCATTTTCTTCATCCAGAGCCGTATCATCTTCCGCCTCTACCGTAAAGACAACTTCTCCTGATTCCACAAACGCGCCCTGCTTATCGATGGAAACACTTTTGATCACCGGTCTTTCTGCATCAGCAAAGCTGTTTTCCAACGTAAAGAATGCTTCATTTACATCAACATCACAATGATAGTATACGGAATCATTGTTTTCATCCTGTCCAGAAAGATAAGCATTCGAAACTACCCACTTGCCCGGTATATGACTGCTGTCAATCATCTCTGTTCCAACAAAGGCATGCTTCTCTGCATCATATTCCAGATCAACATACAAAGGCAGGCTAACTTCTTCTCCGGAATTAGAAAAATAAAGACAGCCACTTGTTATACAATCCGGCAGTTCATCGTCTACCTTCAGCGTAACCTGAAGTTCTGCAGTATCTTCTTTTGACTTCAATTGAAAAGCATTTTCCGGCAATGTAATTGTTCCGGTTGCTTCTAAGTATTCTGTCGTTCCTTCATACGCTTCTCCCGAAAGTGTAAATGAACCTTCCAGAACATACTCTGCACAGTTTCCATTCTGATCAAACATTACTAATGTTTCCAGAACATACTCTCCGAGAGTAGCCTCACCATACACTCCTTGATACGGCGCGTTAAATGTCAGCAGATAGGATCCATCCTCCTGCTGCTCCAATGAACGCCAATCTGTATCTCTCCCTGAATTCGGAGTTTGATAGTTCACTCTCGCATCTGTCAGATCCAGTCCGCTCTGCGCATCATATGCCTGAATCTTCAGATGCAGTTCTTCTCCATAACCGACTGTTTCTCTGTCCTCTTCAAAAGTAACCGACTCAATGACCGGCGGAGTCACATCATAGGTATCATCTTCCTCTGACTGTGCTGCCGCAGCCTGCACCTCTGTCGGCTGTGTCTCTGCCGGCTGTACATCCACCGACTGCGTTTCCGCCGCCTGCGTCTCTGTGTCCGCTGCATCGATATTCGCTGCACGAACTGCCGGCACAGAGCCGATTGCCAGCAGTACCGTCATCACGCCTGCTGCCAGACGCTTTCTGCATCTTTTTCTTTCTTCGCTTCCCAACATAAAGTTCCTCCTTTTCTACTATTTTGCGAAACCAATTTTGACATTCACTAAATGTCATTTTCATGAGGATTATATCATACACTATCCTTATTGACAAGCAGTAAATGTCATTTTTTCTGCACGATCAAAAATATCATGGTTTCCATGAACAAAAAAGGTGAAACATCAGATCATGTTTAAAAATAAGAACCATTCCTCCAACAATCTATGCGGTTCCAAGGTTAAAGAAATCCGGAAGACCCGGCTGCCAAAAATGTCCCAGCGCGAATTAGCCGATCTGCTGCAGCTACAGGGGATTGACCTAGACAAAAACGCCGTCCAGCGGATCGAAAGCGGACAGCGTTTTGTTACCGATATTGAATTGCTTGCCTTATCAAAAGTACTGCGCGTTTCCCTTCAGGAACTGCTGGGCGAAGCATCCCCCAGACAGTAACCCGGATTTATTCGGACACTGCCTCGGAGAACCAAAAAAGTTTGCAAAAACAAGAGAAATATTGATATGTGCGATTTCTTTTTCATATTAACCAAACTGGTACATACCAGTTTTTTTCATCCACAGGCAGTAAATCATTTGCCATGCAGATCACGCTTCCTGTCCCGATTTCTACTTTTAGAGCTTCCAAACCTCCAATAGCTTCTCCATTCACTACCGGCTCTAAAACTTTGAAATGTTTAATGGCCGCCTTGCTGGGAGACGCTGCCTTTTTAATCTCTATCGGGGAAAGCACGCCGTTTTGATAGAGCAGCAAATCTATTTCCCTTTGATCTTTATCCCTGTAATAGAAAATAGGAGGTTCCTTTCCTGCGTTCAGATAACTCTTATAAATTTCGGAAAACACATAACTTTCAAAAAACGCCCCTGACATTGCGCCTTTTTCCAGAGTTTCTGGATTTCCCCATTTTAAAAGATAGGCAGCCAATCCAGTATCTAAAAAGTGCAGAAGCGGCATTTTCACGACACGTTTCAGCGCATTGTTATGGTATGGCTGCACAAGGGCAACAAGATGAGAGGATACCAAAACGGAAAGCCATTTTTTCGCCGTTGGCGCCGAAATACCTGTTGCTGCTGCCAATTCTTCATAAACAACCGGCTTCGAGGTATGCGCGGCAGCGATCGTCATAAAATTGTAAAACTGCATTTCATCGGCAACCTGCGTAAGATCACGAATATCACGCTGCAGATAAGTATTTACATAGGAGCGGTAATAGATTTCGGGATCCATATTTTTATCCGCGTAAAGTTCCGGCATGGAGCCTTTGAAAATTCTGCCGTAAATTTCGTTTAATCCTCTCGGAGTTCTGACAGATAAACGGTTCATCAGACGGGAGGTTTCCGTTTGAAACGGCTCGCTTGGCTCTCCATAAATTTCCGCGTCTGACAATCCCAATAAATTCACAATACCTACTCGTCCTGCAAGGCTTTCACTTACATTTTTCATCAGGCGAAACACCTGCGATCCGGTAATCCAGAAATCGCCTTTTCTTTTGGAACGATCTACGGCCATTTTGACGTAGGGTAACAGTTCTGTTGCATACTGAATTTCGTCAATCAATACCGGCGGGGAGTATCTTTGCAGAAACAATGCCGGATCGTGCTTTGCTAAATATCTCACATCGGGATCATCCAAAGTTACATACTTTCGGTCTATCCCTATTTCCCGCTGCGTTTCCGCCAATTTTTGCAGCAAAGTTGTTTTTCCGACCTGTCGAGGGCCGGTCACTAAAAGAACAGGAAACATTTCAGAAATCCGTATAATGGTATCCTCTGCAGATCGTTTAATATACGTCATTACAAATCCTCCATTTTACTACAGCGTCCGCAATCTCGGAAGAAAAATCCGGCTAAACTAAATTGTTATTTTATTATAGCAGATTTTCTCTAATTATCAATAGAAAAATCCGGCTAAATCAAAGAAGTTTTATGTTTTTAATGCCATTTCTCTGCTGTAACAACGAATCGGTTGTTGCAACGTATTTCGGGTAATTGTCTTTGAT
>CANPZE010000124.1 GCA_947589315.1 uncultured Lachnospiraceae bacterium
TCTGTATGGATTGCGCTGTCCGCTGTCACGCCATGGTTCTCTGCCGTGAATTTTTGCTCTTTGCTTTCACCGGCAATGTTTTCCAGGTCTTTACGCGATACACCTCTGGAACTGATACCTTCCTCGTTTTTTACTTTATCTGTCAGCAGGGCCTCCGTTTCAGCATAAGCCTTGGAAGACTCAGGTCGGGTAAGCTGGTTCCTCAGGGCTTCACGATGGGCAGCGGCTTTTGCATCTTCCAGCTGATCAGAGGGAACAAGCCTTCCCTGCCCCTGGTAGCTTGCCTGATGGGATTCCGGGTTTAACCTTGCCTGAGCACTTACCGTTTTTTTCGCTGTATTATAGGATTTTGCGCTATAAAATTCACCGGAGTTTAACTGGATATCGGCGGAATCCTTCGCGGTGCTGTGCAGTACAGAGGCACGGGCCGGGGAACCGGCGGCAGCTGCATCCACATTGAATGTTCCGGATCCCCATTCCTCAAGCATATAGCCCTGAAGCTGTCCAAGCCCGACATTTCGATATCGATGGTTGTTGATGTTTTCCTCCAGCTGCTTGATCGCCATCTCGACAGTGCTTACATAGTCTTGCCCCATATGGGCGGCGATATCCGTACCCATTATCTTGGTGCCAAACTCCCAGCCCATTTCCATTTCATTTTTTGCCTTCATAACTGAGCCCTCACGCATTCATGAATTCTTCAAGCCCGTCGTAATAGAGATGGACCACTCCGTAAAAAAGCATCTGCCTTTTCATTAATGACTTATTCCTGAAGACTTCTTCTGGTTTTGACGCTACCCATTTACTTACATTTTTAACCGCATTCGTTCCCGATATGAGCGGCTTTGTTAAATTGTTGAGGACAGTTTTCTTCTCATGAGCTTTTGCACCAAGTTTTGTCCCTGCAGTTGCAGCGGCTTCTTTCTGACCATCTGCTGTCTCAGTATTCTGTTCTGCAGCTGTAGCAGCCATATTCTTTTTCTCTGTTTTTAGAAAAGCTGGAATGGGCAGTGCTGAGAGTTTTTCCAGGAAAACGTCATAGTCTCTGCGGGAAGTCAACGCTTTCGTATCAACATATACGACCGCTTGGTTACCAGCCCATCCGAACCTGACACCAAATTCGTCGAACTTTACATCGATAACTGGAATCAGCTTATCTGTTCCTTTTACGTCTCCCAGAAAGAGGATTTTTCCCTGTAGGTTCCCCTCTTTCTTATTCACCATCCACACTTTTTCTGTCCAAGAGACAATATTGATGGAATCGTCCCGGGTTCCGATAATATCCTGTCCGTTATCATCGTGCGTCTCTACCATTTTTCTCAGCTGGTTCAATAGCATTTCGTCTTTATATACGACGACAAGCGCCTGTCTATCATTGAGCATTAATTTTCTCCTTTATACCTCTCTGGTCTTGTGGGAACAATCGTCATATCACACGTATCGTTAACAAACGAATATATCGGTATTCCATATGAGCCATCTGTATTAATACTTCCAACAAGTTTTTCTACAAAATACCGATATGTGAAGCAAAAATTCCGAATAAATCGGGCGTAATAAGCAATATTTGTTAGTGATATTACCGATATGAATAAAGCCTTGATTTTTTCCTGATTTTCCAAATCATATCGGTAAATTTCTCAATGATTGTGACTAATAACTCGATCATATAGAAGCCTTTCCGGAATCATCCTATGCCAGTTCCTTAAGGAACAATCCATTCAGTTCCTCCCAACCCGGATTATCAGAATCTTCCATTGCCTGCACGACAGTCTTAATCTCGTCAATGGAAACATCCAGATAGGAATTGACCCTCTCCACCCGGGGGATCAGCTGGATCTCCGGGGAATTCATTTTAAGGTCAAGGAGCCTCTGGACATCCTCCCGCATTGCCTCCGGCAGTTCCGCATCCATCAGTTCAGAGAACCGCATCGGCGGATGCGTGCCTTTCTCCAGTATCCATTTGCAGGCCAGTATAGGCCTTAACACGTAAAAATACTTTTTGGCCCTGACCATCTCGCCTTTGAGGTAATCCCTGTAATTGCCCTCCGCCATGCTGATATAGTGGTACAGGCTTTTCCTGGAGGAAAAATACTGGTCCATAATAGAACGGAACGTATCTGCAAATTCCGTTTCCATATAAACGATCGGGGATGCGAACCACTCGAACAGCGTCGGGTTGGACTTATACAGCAGCCTGAGCGTCTTCTGCAGGTCCCAGCCATTGATGTCGAGCACATCATTGACCGGAAGTTCGATCACGTCGCGGATGGTATCCAGCCTCAGGTAGTCATCCTTGGGCCGCACGTAGATAAACCGCACATCATAATCGCTGTCCGGAGATGCAAAGCCCCATGCACGGCTTCCGGACTCCACTGCAAGCAGGATCTGGACATTCTCCGTTTCCTCAATCCTGTGGAGCGCCTCTACAATTTCATCTCGCATCCTGTTCTGTTCCATCCTCTGCTCATCTCCCTTTTATATATGAGTTCTATTTCTTTTAGTTATAGCAAAAATCCGGCATATTTTCAATCATATCTAACATACCAGATGTGATTCATCCATTTTCCATCTCTTATAATCTTCCCTCTTTCAACATCAGTCCGGTACGTCATTCAGGTCTGTATTCCAGTTGTTATAGGAATGGATCTCAAAAACCATCTCATCGTCGATGAGCCCCGCATTCAGTTCTGTAACCCTGCCGTTTGCCCAGTTGTTTGTGTTCCTGGCATCCATCCAGTTCAGTCCGCTGTATTTACTCTCATATATAGCAGCCAGATAGAACTGGCACTCTTCCAGTCCGGCAACCTTCCTGTATTCCTTAAACTTCCGGACATCATTTTTGATCCAGTTGACGGTTGCGGCGTCCGTGCCGCCTGTGAATTTCAGTTCCAGAAGCGCAGCCACCTCTGTTACTGCTTCCCCAAGCCATCTGTATTCCATATTCTCATCTATATGGACAATGACCAGGTCTGCCTTGTATCTCAGCTCCGCAAAATAGAACTCCGGATAAATCTGCAGGCTGTTTTCCTTTAAAACCGTGGCCAGCCTCCGGCGGAGATGGTAATACATCGCGCATTTCAGGGCATCTTCCCTAAGCAGGTACTCTTCCCAATAGTCCTTCTGGATGTTCGTTTTCCATGATATGGGCATACTGATCTATATCCGTCCGCCGCTTTTTCAGGTTTTCCATACAAGAAGATAAGCTGCAGGCTGTTTCCGATAACATCCGGGCTGCATATGATGCCGCTTTAATCATACTTTTCAGATCCTTTCCCGTGTTCCGGCTATATATCCAGTTTATATATCAGAGTGTCAGCCAGCAAATTAAAGTTCCAGTCTCCCGCACAAATACTGC
>CANPZE010000125.1 GCA_947589315.1 uncultured Lachnospiraceae bacterium
GATAAGTCGGAAAAATAAAAAAAGTTAAGTATAAAAGGAAAAAACTGGTAAAAAAGTTATATTTACAGATTTTGAAAGTTTACAGAAGGAGAGAAAATGATGAAGAAAAAAGCATTGCTGACAACATTAGTATTGTTGAGTGTTATGCAGAGTAGTGTGTATGCAGGCCAGAAAATAGAAGCAGAACATGAAACAAAAAAACCATATACTGAATATATGGAATTCGGCAGTGATGATCATGTTGCATTCATTACTAATAATGCAGGTGGAATTTATTATAATACTTGGAATTTTGAACAAGGTGCATCAATCGATAATACAGCCAGTACTGGAGATTGGGATGCTATTAATTTTGATGCTGGGGAAAGTTGGGGAATTAAAGAATACACAGGAATTATCAATATTGGTACTGAAGGAGACAGAGAGAAAAAATTTATTGTTTATGCTCCAAATCATCGTAGTGCAATTGAAATGAATGGTGGATATGGTCCTGAAGATGATGCACAAGCCATTTTAACTATAGAAGGTGGAACTGGAGCAAATTTGCAATTTTATGGTGGCAGCAATAAAGATATTTTGCATTCAGTAATTTCCATGAGTAATGAATCTATTTTAACTATTAATGCCAATACTTTGTATATGGAAGGAAAAATTAATGGCAATGATAATGGTGCAGGAGGTATTACTGTTTATAATGACAGTCATCTTGATATTAATTTAGCCGGAGATTTTACAGCTAAAACAAGTAACGGTATAGCTGTTATTGAAGAAAACGATAACTATGGATTAGGAAGTAATTCCACTAAACAAAGCAGCTTAAATATAGATGCTGAAAATATAACTATTGAGGCTTTTTCTAATGTAGAAAATAATTTGAATAAAGATTATAACCAACAAAATGTATCTGATGCAGATGTACAGGGCGTTGGTATATATGCCAATACAATGAAAGAAGGTTCCCAGGTAGATGTTGATTTAAATTCGCAAAATACTATTAAAATCAAAGCGAATGCAGCCGGTATTTATGCTGTTGGGAATAGTAAAGTAAATCTTGATACAAAAAGTCAGGATGAGGATAGTGTTAAAGATAATATAACTATCATTACAAAAGCATCAAATGCAGGTTCTAATACTATTGGTGTTTATGCTGGTGGAACAGGTATTGGCAGTTCTGAAGTAAATCTAACAAGCGGCCAGATAAACATCCTCTCCAATAATAAATCGGTATGGGCATCAGGCGATGGCGGTACAGTAAAGATTAACGGTGTTGTAAATATTAATGCTAAATATACAGGTACGGATGAAACAAGCCTACTGACAGAGGATGGAGGGCAGCATATAGCCATCGTTGCCGGAGTAGCCGGAGCAGACAGCATAGACACTAACCATGGCGAAGTAAATGTAACATTAAATGGAACAGGCGATAGCCATATAACAGGAGACATAGTAGCGGCAAGAGACGGTATCGTGAATATTACACGAGAAAATGGTTATACAGGAAAATTGCAGATAATAGGTGATATCTTGGCTGGTAACGGCAGAACTAACAGCGATAACCTGCAGCTTGGTGTAGCAAATATAGATCTGGGAAAAGGCGGCTATTGGAAAGGGCGTGCGGATGACTATCAGGATGCTGACCTGAAAGCAGACAGCACATATTTTGATCCCCATTTTACAAATGGAGAAGTAAGCTCAGCCGGTGAGGTAAATATCACCATGGGAGAGGGGTCTGTTTGGGACGTAACAGGACAGAGCTGGGTAACAAATCTGACAGGTGATAAAAGTACCATTATCTTATGTGGTGAAGATACCGGCGGATACTCTGTCCATATTGGGAAAATAGAGGGAGCAAATACCTTTGTCGTAAATCTTAACCCGGAAGATGTAGCCGGAAGCGATATGATCTACATCCAGGACGGTACAAACGCCAAGCAGACATTATTAGTAAATAACGAAAGCGAGCTGCTCAACCTGCAGGAAGGAGAAAGAATACGTTTTGCCACAATTGCCGATGCGGAAGGAAGCTTTGAATATGGCGGAGCATATCAGGGTGATGGCAGCTTTGGCGAAACATATACCGTGAAAGGACGGGGACTAAAAAATGTTGAGCTTGGCGTACGGTATGTCGATATGGATAAAGAAAACGAATTTGAAAAAACTTATCATGATGTAGGTACAGATGACCAGTATAATGGCGGGGACAAGTTTACTGAAAGTGATCAAAAACCAGGCAGCAGCTATGTTGAAGATACCTATGATAAAGTAGACGAAGAGAAAAACAGCCAGAATGTTTATCTGGTAAGAGGAGAAGGAAGTTCATCAAATCCAGGTGATGATGACGATCTGACAGACAGCGGCAATACAATAGTTAACATGAGCCATGCGAACTATAAAAATGCAGTATACATGGACAGGCTCAACAAACGTCTTGGTGAAGCACGTTACATTGATGGCGATGAAGGAATGTGGGTACGGCTGCGTCATGACCGCATAGGTATGAATGATGAATTCAGAAGCATGAATACCATGTATCAGCTTGGTTATGACAAGCTGGATAACAAGAACGACAAAGGCGAAAGACATATAGGCGCGGCCATAGACTACATGGATGGCAGCACCAGCTACAGCGGTATCTACGGAGAAGGAGAAACAAAACGCTGGGGCTTCTGGATGTATGATACCTGGCTGGGGAGCAAAGGACACTATGCAGACTACATAGTAAAATTTGGACATCTGCAGAATGAATTTGACCTGAAAGACAAAGACAGCGGAGAAAAAGTAACAGGCGACTACGACAACAACGTCTTCAGCATCAGCGCGGAATACGGACGCAAAAAAGACATTGGCAACAACTGGTACATTGAACCGCAGGCACAGCTGCAGCTGGCAAGAGTAACGGATGCGGAATATAAGACAAGCCAGAATACGGATGTTTATGTAGATGGAATCAACAGTTTGATAGGACGCGCAGGCTTTAGACTTGGCAAAGATGTGGACGAGCGTAGCACAGTATACGTAAAAGCAGACGTACTGCATGAATTTTTGGGAGACCAGAGAATAGTGGCAGGAGACGCGACAGGCTCATTG
>CANPZE010000126.1 GCA_947589315.1 uncultured Lachnospiraceae bacterium
CCCACTGCTACTGCTATGGCAACTTTAACAAGCGTTCCTGCATATCCTAAACTATTGTTAAAAGAATCCAGCAGTAAATTTACCGCTTTGAATACTGCAATATGCGTTGCCAAAATCACCATTGTATACCTGCCGATATAAGAAAATACGTTGCACAAAACACTAATCCAAACTGTATTTTCCGCTGCCGCAAAAATTACCAAATATAATATGGTTCCCAAAACTCCAATAAGCATATATAAGGGGATACTCAGCCATCCATGTTTTCCAAAAATCCTAACGGACGTATTGATATCTCCGCACATGATAATGCTGCAGATATATACCCCTGCAGCCACAATAACCGGAATAAGGACTTTCGGCCTCAGCGATTTCTTAACATCCAGTTGTTCAATATGGATGAGGTAAGGTTTCATCAAAAAACCGCAATATATAAGAACGGCCGTAATAAAGGCAGTATCCAGGCTCCAGGGAAGAAGTACCGGTAAAAAACTTGTGATAGCATTTACCATAATATATCCAAAAATTATGAACGGCCTAATCTTTCTATCTGATTTCACTATAAGCCAAAACAGGATATATGAAATAAAAAGCGCTGGCAAAAACCACAATTGCCCATTTAAGTTGTCAAGCAAAAAGACATTGTCCTGATGTCCATGATAGGGAAAAAGACAGTGCCTTGCATATATAACTCCGTTCCCCCCCGGAAAATTTCGGAGAATGTAAGCCGCTCATATATACAGTCAGCAATCCATAACGCGGTCCCATAAATAGCATAAGGAATTAAAAGCCTTTTGGCCTTCTTCCGAATGAACCGGCTTAATGTTTCATTCTTCCTGTCATTATAAGTAATTCCAGCAATCACAAAATAAACCTGCATATAGCAGGCAAAGAGAACACGCCCGATGTATGGAATGCCTCCTGCGTGGCTGAATAACACAAGAACTATGCAAAAACCTTTTATAGCATCAATATATTTTTTTCGCGCATCATTTGTTATTGTTCCGCTCATTTCTTCTCCTGTCTCCCACACGAATTTTCTTCACATGATACCCTACCGCATATTTGTTCTTCGCTATTTTAATCGTTTACCGACTGCGGATAATATGTATGGTTTGCACAGAGTACACTACCACGGCTTCATTTTCATCTGCTCCCAGCTCGTCATGCAGGTAAGCACCGGCGAAGACGATGGCCGGAAACGTGTCCCTCCGGCAGGGCTCCACGCTGATCCCCACGTCTGTCCCCAGCTGATTATGCAGGGAGGACACCTGTGCCTTGCCTGTTGCGACGATGAGCCGCGCGCCGGGATCCGTTTTCCGGATCTGGCGGTATACCCGCTGCACCATGGATTCGTAGATTCCATCGTCCCGTTGAAAGATCTTGATAAACTGTTTCGACCTTATGTCGTTGGACAGGGGCCACAGACGTTTTCCTGACCCCCCAGAAAGAAGTATGATGTTCATATAGCCTCCCAAGACATATTCTATAAAAATTGTACTTTCCCTGATACCACACTATTTTCACTCATGCAAAAGTTCATCCAGCCTGTCGGAGATATCTTCCGGGAGCAGACCGTTGTAAGCATCGTTTTCCACTTTACTGCCGTAGTTCCTCAGGATCTCACGCTTCACTCCGACGCAGGACAACCGGACTGGCTTATCTGGAAACGTCTTATAAACCTCGTATGCCAGCGTACCTTCATAATGCGGCTCGCAAAGGAGGATCCTCCCGCCGTTATAGTGTTTCCGGAGCGTCCCGCGGTCGAACGGAAGCAGCGTCGTATAGTAGAGGATGCTCACATCCTGTCCTGTACACGCCTCTAAGACGGCGTCAAGCATCGTTGACACGGCGATAACCACTGCCCTGCTCCCTGTCTGTATCACATCAGCCTTTCCAAAGTCCACATCCACCACAGTCTGGTTGACATGATCGCTCAACCGAAAATATGTAGGGTTCCCATCGCGGTGTGTCTGGCCAAAGAGTCTGATAAATTCTGAAGCTGTACCGGGGGCAACAAACTCAAACTCCGGGATCATTGATAATGTCCCCAGATCCTCTGGGCAGTAATGCGAATAGCCAAGGGTTGAGAAATCATAAGAAGCGCCGGTCGTGATGAAGTTTCCCCTCAGCTTCTGGTAAGCGAAACCGAGTTTCAACTGTTCCATCGCCCGATTGACAATAAATGGAGATATCCCATATATGGTCGGGATCATGCCCCCCAGTGCCATGCCCGCGGCAAGGCTTACCATCCCATCCTCAAAAATGCCGATGTTCATTGCCCGATCAGGATAATCTTTTAAAATGTCCCGGAAGGCCCACACCCCGATATCCACCAGAAACAGCGAGGTGTCGTCCTCTTTGCGGATCATATTGCTTACTGACTTAATCATCGCTTTTCTCAAAGGAATCCACCTCCTTTTGCAGCAATTCAAGCTCCTGTTCATCCGGATACCGATGGAACCATGAGTTGTCAGCCATGAGGGTATTGGAACCATACCCCCGCACCGTATGGGCAATCACTGCCTGCGGCATTCCGGATACCTTTTTACAATCGTCCAGTATACTCATAAGGCTTTCTGTATCATGCCCGTCAGCTTCAAAGACTTTAAATCCAAAGGCCTCTAATTTGTCTTTCAGCGGCGAAAGGTCGAGCATCCGGCCGATCGAATCGTTGTCATCCACGATCAGGGTGATGTTGTCCAACCGGCGTCCGCCCGCAAAAGCGCACGCTTCCCACATGGTCCCCTCGTTCATCTCACCGTCCCCCGCAAGGACATAGACCCTGTTTTGGAAACCTTTAATCCTACACGCCTGCGCAAGCCCGACTGCCATCGGGAAACCATGTCCCAGGGAACCAGCAGAGTTCTCAATCCCACCTTCCGGGAACTTTGTTCTGTCAAGCTGCATACTGAACCGACTGCCGAACCTGCAGAAACCATTGACTTCATCAGTCCGGAACAAACCGACATCCTCTAATACTGCCGACAGTGCAAGGCTTGACTGCCCCTTGCTCAGCAGGAAATAGTCCCGGTCAGATGCTCTG
>CANPZE010000127.1 GCA_947589315.1 uncultured Lachnospiraceae bacterium
CATAATCGTTAAACGTCTTTGTTATCGCATTTCGAAATCCCTGAAGGTGCGTTCCGCCCTCGGGCGTATTGATATTGTTTACAAAGCTGAAGACGCTTTCATTATATGAATCATTGTGCTGAAAGGCGACTTCCACATAGACGCCGTTTCTCTCTCCCTCAAAATACAGGATATTTTCATAGAGAGGAGCCTTGCTCTTGTTCAAGTACTCCACAAACTCCTTGATACCGCCCTCGTAATAAAACTCAATGACCTTCTGTTTTCTGCCGTCCTCCAGGGTGATCACATGGGACTTTCCAATCCTGCCGCCGGTCTTGGTATTAAAAGTATTTTCCTGGGAACTAGTTTCTGAAAAATTGGTTTTCTCAGAAGAAACTGATTCCTCCTTTGTTAAAGCTGCGCTGTTCCCCTGCTCTTTCGTCAGAATTTCATTATTTTCCTTCTGACTTTCTTCTTTTTGAGCTTCCTCTTTCTGTAAAACCTGATCTTCCGCCGCTCTGTTTAAGAGATCCCCTATCTGACTGTTTTCCAAATTAACGACAGTCTCTTCCTCCGGCCGGCTATCCCTTAAAATGATCCTGAGACCCTTTGTCAAGAACGCCATCTCTCTAAGTCTTCTCTTTAACACGTCAAACTCATAAGAGGTCGTCTCCGTAAAGATCGTGTCGTCCGGCAGGAAAGAAACCGTCGTGCCGGTCTTATCTGCGGGGCACTCTCCCACCACTTTCAGAGGATAGCACACATGTCCTCTCTCATAGCGCTGCTGATAAACCTTTCCGTCCTGATAGATCTTTACTTCCAGCCATTTTGAGAGCGCGTTTACCACAGAAGCGCCCACCCCATGCAGGCCGCCGGACACCTTATATCCCCCGCCGCCGAATTTTCCGCCGGCGTGAAGGATGGTGAACACGACTTCTACCGCCGGTATCCCCGCTTTATGATTGATCCCCACAGGGATCCCACGGCCATTGTCAATGACAGTGATGGAATTGTCTTCATTTATCGTCACATCAATGGTATCACAAAAACCAGCCAGGGCCTCGTCCACCGCGTTGTCTACAATTTCATAGACAAGATGATGAAGTCCCCTGCTGGAGGTCGTTCCGATATACATGCCGGGTCTTTTTCTGACTGCCTCCAGACCTTCCAAAATCTGGATCTGATCCGCGCCATACTCGTGATCCACTGTAGTGTTGCTGTGATTCTCTTCGCTCATGAAGTGGTAAACTCCTTATTTTTATTCTGCTTTTTCCTCGCCGCTCATTCTCTCTGCATGGCCGTTGGTCACTTTATAAACTCTGTCTATCTCAAAGCGGTTGTTTACAAATTCTTCCAGGCCGGTGCAGGTGATGATCGTCTGGATCTCCCCGATACTGTTCAGAAGATAATTCTGCCTGTTGCTGTCCAGTTCGGAAAGGACGTCGTCGAGAAGCAGCACGGGGGTATCTTTCGTTATTTTTTTGACAAGCTCGATCTCAGAGAGCTTTAAGGATAGAGCCGCCGTCCTCTGCTGGCCCTGGGAACCGAATTTGCGGATATCGATATCCCCTATCAGAAAACTGAAATCATCCCTGTGAGGGCCTACCGTTGTCATTTTTGACTTGATATCCCTCTCCTGATTGGAGGACAGTTTCTTTTCAAACTCTTCGATCTCCACATCCGGCTCATACTGCACCCGTATCCTTTCCCTTCCTCCGGAAAGGCTGTTATGGATATCTCCGATGATCTCGTTCAACTGCTCCACAAAGAGCTTCCTTCTCTCAATGATCTTGCTGCCGTAGGAGACGAGCTGCATGTCCCAGATATTCAGAGTCTCCTTTAACTGGGGATTGGTAAACATATCCTTCAGCAGGCTGTTTCTCTGGTCTACAATTTTGTTATAATTGCTGAGATTATAAAAATAAAAGCTGTCAAGCTGGCAGAGCTCCATATCCACAAAGCGCCTTCTCTCCGAAGGACCATTTTTTATAATGCCGAGATCCTCCGGGGAAAAAAATACTACATTGCACATACCGATCAGGTCCGCCGCCTTTTTTAACCTCTGTCCGTCCACGGCCAGCCCCTTGGATTTATTCCTGCGCAGGTGCATGTCGATCCTGGACTCCGCGCCCTCTTTTTCAATATAAGTTCGAATATGAGCTTCCTCTTTATTAAAATTTATGATATCCTTGTCCTTGCTGCCCTTATGGGATTTTGTAGTCGCGGAGACATAGATGGCCTCCAGGATGTTTGTCTTTCCCTGAGCGTTATCCCCATATAAGATATTTGTTCCGGGACTAAATTCCATAGTGAGGGAATCATAATTTCTATAATCCGCAAGCTCAATGGACTTAATGATCATATCGTTATTCCACCTGAATTTTACTGCCGTCGTACTCTACCACGTCTCCTGCAGCGATCTTCCTTCCCCTGCGCGTATCCGTTTCTCCGTTCACTTTCACAAGACCGTCCTGTACGACTGTCTTTGCGTCCGCTCCGTTTTCCACAAGACCGGCAAGCTTTAAGAGCTGTCCAAGCTTTATATATTCATCCCTGATCTTTATTTTCTGCATGACTGAGACCTCTGCCTATCAGCTTACCGTAGTAAAGTTTACGGGAAGGATCAGATAGATATATGTTTCTTTCTTGTTTTTGATAAAACAGGGAGCTTTCGGATTTACCATGTAGAGCTCCACTTCCTCGTCGTCGATCACTCTGAGGGCGTCGATCAAAAACTTGGGATTGAAACCGATCATCATATCTTTCCCGACCTTTTCGATATCTATTTCCTCGTTCATGCTTCCCTTTATGGAATTGATCTTCAGTTCCATGGAAGAGTCGGTAATATTGATAATGATGGGCTTTTTGTCTCCCTCTTTTACCATCAGCGAAGCCCTGTCGATACAGTCCATGAACTCTCTGTTGTTGATCTTTACCTTTGTCTCGTAATCGCTGGACAACATCTGATCGACACGGAAGTATTCTCCCTCGATCAGCCTGGAGACAGCCACCGTATCCCCAAATTCAAAGACTACATG
>CANPZE010000128.1 GCA_947589315.1 uncultured Lachnospiraceae bacterium
TGTACCCGGCCAGCTTCCGGAAGCCGCCCTCCGTGTACAGGAGACCGATCTGTGGATGGCCGTGCGGCCAGTTCTTGGCGACCGCTACGTCCCCGCCCTCGATCCTGGACATCACGAGATGGTGGTGGACGCCTCCCCTGCTGCCGATCTCCGTGACGACGATGTACTTCATCGGATGTCCCCGGCCCTTGTAGAAGCCCCGCATCTTCCTCAGGAACTTCTGGACCTGTCCCTTCGCCTCCCCGATCGACTCCGGGCGCATCCCCTGCCGGTAGGTCAGTGTCAGCCAGTAATCGTATTCCCCAAAGTTCGTTTTCAGCAGCCTCCGGATGTCCCGCTCCTTCCTCCACTGGTTCTGCCTCGCCATCTGCTCCGGCGTCGGCTTCTTCTTTTTCCGGCGCTTCATCCCCGGCGCGCCATACCGTCCGCTGTGGTGCTCCTCCACCTCAATGCTGCCCCCACAGTGGCACTTCACCCTCACATACATGTTCCCATACCATCCTGTCGTAACTTTAATATGCTTATCAAGTGAGAAACGGCGGCCCGAAACCCCCGTTTTCCTTGACTTTTTGGGGCGATGATGGTATCATGTACATGGTTGATGTAGCTGTGATACCATCACGGCCCTGCCGGCATTTATATGCCGGCTTTTTCATTGCCCGGATGCCTTCCTCAAGCCGCCCAGGCGCGGCCGTGTCGTCCCGTACCTCGCCAACAGGTCCTCCGTCACTGCATCCTGCTCTTTCTTTCTCTCGCGGAAGCATTCCTCCGTCGCCTTCAGGACGTCCGCCTCCCGGAACAGCCCCTCGACCGGCTTGTCCTCCTGCCTGCTGCCGAACAGCTTCAGGCGTTTCTCCGGCTCCAGCTGGACAAACAGGCTCACAGTCAGAGCCGTGTCATAGCAGTCCTTCGCCTGCGCATATTCCTTCCGGCCCATGTGCCACCTGAACTTGTCACTGAGCTCCAGCAGCTTCCCCTCGATCTGTGGGCACGTCAGCATCCTTCCCCGCCTCCCATTCTTCCCTGCATAGCGTGATGATCGTTGCTTTTAAGGTTTTCCGGCGCCGCTTCTCCAGCCATTCGATCCCAGCGTATGTACCAGCCAATCCGGCATAATAGGCTATCATTGATATTGTGATCACATCCTGGAGCTGGAGGTTTGTTCCGGCCCACAAGAGAAGCGTCGTGAGGACCATCGCCAGCGCGGCTGTCACGATCGCCGCGTATGTCTTAAGTGTCATAGCGTTCCTCCTTTGCAATGTCAGCTTTGAGACAACCAATAGCAAATCCGAGCGCCCGGCATACCAGCGCATCGTCACCTTCCAGATGTGGCATATCAATGCCGCTTGTATCTTTTACAAGCTTCTCGTATTTGTCGTTCAGCTCCCGGTATTCCTTCAGTCGTTTTGCCGTGTACGCACTCAGCGTGACCGTCTTCTCTCCCATCTCTCGATCCTCCTCTCCTTCGCATCTTCCCTTAGCTGGCGCACCGTCCCAATCACACCCTCGATCATCATCAGCAAACCGGCCTGCAGTGCGGCAATGACGATGGCCTCCAGTACCGACCCACCAAGGATCAGCCACAGCGCCACCAGCAGAATATCCGCGGCGAGCACCCGCCAGAAGAGCCGTTTCCCTATCGTCATGACTTATCTCCTCCCGCGTGCATGATTTCCAATATTTCGTAATCAGGAAAATGCAAATACCTGACCACCTTCAGCAACTCTGGGTAGGTAAACCGGTCCGGATGGTTCTTCTTCTGGGCGAACGTTCCCGGATGCATCCCGGTGACAGCCGCCATCTGCTTGTCTGATATCTGCTCGGTCTCCATGCGCTTGAATATGTTGCCCTTGAGCAGTGCAAAGCATCGCTCCTCATTCGATTTCTTGATTACCGGCATCTCGCCCCACCTCCTTCTCTCTGATACCTTCTTGTCTTTTTGACTTCAATCTGGTAAAATTCCCCCATCAAATGATGAAAGGAATGCTTATATGTCAGAAGATAAAACCAATAAGAATGCCTTAATTAACCTACCCGAAATCCCTTCCTCACTCGATAATGCTGCAAAAAATATTTCTGATCCCATAACTCAGAATGCTGGAAAAACACTTAGTGATATTTGGTATCTGGTCTTCGGCGGAATCAGCCAAGCTGCCGACAAAAAACGCATGCGGTACGCCGTCGAGCTTGAAAAATATCACCGGGAATTGGAAGAATCCATCGACAGTATCCCAAAAGAAAAACTGGTCGAGCCTTCTGTGCAGGTTGCCGCCCAAGCATTGGAAAACTCCAAATATTGCATCGAATCTGAGGAGCTTCGCAAAATGTTCGTTAATTTGATTTCAAAGTCCATGCACGCAGATTATTCGACAGCCGTGCATCCATCGTTTGCAGAAATCATCAAGCAAATGAGTCCTATTGATGCAAGGGTGTTAAAGACAATACCCGTAGAAGGGCTTTTTCCGGTCGTAAACTATATAAATGCCAAAAAAGATGGATCCGCCTTTTCAGTCGAACTTTCAAACGTTTATTTATCAAACATTCCCGATATAAATATTTTTCAAGAATGCACTGCAATTTCATCACTAGTGCGTCTCGGAATAATTAACGTTAATTTTGAATCTTACATTTTCGACGAAAATGCATATGAGCTTTATAATGAGACCAAATACTTTAAACAGTTAGCAGACACTATTTGTCACACGCAACCTTCGCGAAAAGCTGATATGCAGAAGGCTATCGGATCACTCACTCCCCTTGGCCAGAATTTTGTAGTGACCTGCGTATTGTAGACAACGTCCTTTCGTTCGATTTCGTTGTCGCATCGCAAATATTTCTTACATAGCCATCCACTATTTTGAAATAATGGGTGGCTAATATTTTCGTTGTCACAACTGAAGTAACCACGGAAACTGAAATAATGATTACGATC
>CANPZE010000129.1 GCA_947589315.1 uncultured Lachnospiraceae bacterium
ACGGCCATGCCGCCTTTGTAAAGCCGCCAAATTGTAAACTTTCTGTGAACAAACAGGAAAATCCGTCATTCTGGCACCAATGCTATTCAGTTAAGGATATATAATATATGTATATTAATATATGTCATAAATCAGTGCAGCAAAAAACGCTGGTCAGCGAAAAAAGGGTAGACTACCCCTATCGATTTTTATGCCATAAATTACCAGAATTGTAAATAGACCTTATATTGCATACACATCCTTTCTGGAACTTGGCTAGCCGGCACTACGCGAATTGAACGGATGTGTACTTCTTGGATACTTATTACGCTCGAATGTTCGATCGTTAATAATAGGTTCTAAATGCTTGGCAAGATACCCAGCTATGTTGTTAGGATCATTGCCTAAGATCAAGGAACGAGCGCTACGAACTGCTGCGGTAAATTTAATTTGCTGTTGATGTTTGCGCCCATTTTTTCTTTTGGATTCAGGAATTTCGGTAACATTTCTCAGTGCAACAGCCATATTGTAAACTATGAATCTGCAATACAGTTCTTGCATAATATAGAAAGTTTTCCTTGAGTGGATACGAACAAGATCAACTAAATATTTCACTCTTCTGAAGCCAATTTCAATATTCCATCTTTTCCAATAAAGTTTCTTTAATCGCTCAGGAGGATACTCATCTGCAGGGAGATTTGTAAAAAGAATTTCATATATACCAGGCTTTATCTCAATACGTACAATACGAAAAACGAGCTGAAATACATGCAACGAATAATCTTGGCTAAGCTTAGGGTTTTGGGGAAATAAGCTAAAGGTCGACCAGCTAATATATTTAAAGTTGTTAGGAAATGCATCGATAAGACACTTTATTACATTTGTCTGCCTATTCAAAAGAGTCATGTGTATTGTTACATCGAACGTATTATCCGAAGGCAGGTCAAGCGCAGAGCAGATGCCATTAGAAGCAATATCCTTAGCACGGATAACAAAATTCCATCCTTTCAGTACACATTGAGCCATCATTTCCCAGGATTCATACCCACGATCCATCAATACAATTGCTTTTTTGAACCAAGAGTTTTTGATCATATCTATTGCTTGTGCGCGTTCATTCCCGTCTCCTTCTTGAATCCTTATATCATGGAATAATTGAGATCCTATTTCAAAAAAAGCGTTGATACTGAAAGTTTTATGTTTGCCATTCACTTTGTGTTTATCCTTTGGAGGTTTCTTCCTTTCATCAGTACAATCCTCAATAGACGGAGCTGCTGCATCTGTCCCATCGAAAGCCATTATGCGAACTCTATTGTCATCTTGAGAGCCGGAAAGAACTTCGTCAAATTTCCTTGTCATCATATGGAAAAAATCAATAAATAACTGCAACTGAAGTTTTGCTCTTTGCATAAGGACAGCAGATTCACTTGGGGTATCAGCTGATAATCCGAAAAAATCTGCCAATTCTCCGGAGATATTCAAGCTTTGCAAATGAAGCATAAAACTCATTAGAGGCTCAAAGAAGAGAGTTCTGTGACGGGTAAAATCCTTTTCAGGAGAAAAAACATATTCTTTTATATTTGAAGCGAAGATTCCAATTACCATAAAAAATGCTTCTTTTATCGCAGCAACTCTCTTTGCTGATTTACTCGGTGGCCCTTTGCCCTTGGCCTTCCCATTTTTTCTTTTACTCAAAATAATCACTCCCAGGTAAGTAAACTTTTACTTGTAATTGCAAATTGTAATGAACATCGGTTTAAAATTCACAAAACATGTACGTATTGTCTGTTGATAATATTTCCTTAAGAGGCCCCGATACATGCATCAAAAGCCTTCAAAATAGAAGATCTGGCTTTTTCTAAGCATTGGTCTATTTTGTCCAATTGTTTCTGTAGCTTTGCGTTTTCAGCCTTGAGAGAACGATTTTCGTCTGTCAGAGCATTGATTCTGGATTCAAGTTCCTGATTAGCAGCAATCGACTCAATGAGTGCTCTTTTAGTCCTTTCAAGTTCATTCTCAGAGTCAATTACTTCGTCCGTGACGCTATCCTTGACGCCTGTAGCAGTAGCTTGGTCTTGAACTTTTTTGGGACGACCTCGTTTTCCTGTAGGAACGATCTCCCCAGTAACAGGGTCCACCTTACCTATCAGTTTACGTTTGGATCTGGGACCGACATTCGGAACCCAGTAGCTTTCACTGCGATATGCATAAATGGTAGAAGTTCCCTTTTTCTTCTGTTTCACAATGCATGACATTTGAAATCATTTCCTTCCATAGGTAGACGAAATGAATATATCACGATCCGGCGAGATTTTCAATTGTGAGTAGTGACAAAAAACATGCGTTATATTTGTGCACTATGCCGAAATTTCGGGGTTCCCCAAATTTTAATCAACTGGAAACAATAAAAGTGCGCCAGGTCAAAAGACAGGTACATGTCGCTATAATCTGCTGCTAGGCTAGTTGCTCCTCAGTAGGGGTCTCCAGCACAGGCATAGTGAGGTACAAGGCACTTGGGTCCACTAACTGAATAGCATTGGCTCGTGGTCTGCCCCTGCATCCGGGAGGATCTCGACGATCAGGTCCGGGGCGCCCTTACAGCCCAGGGAGTCCCACTTCTTCCCGTCGCATACGACGGTAAGGTCCGGCCTCACCACTGTCTTCGTCTGTTCGGGGGCCTCTTCCTGCCCCTCGAAGAGGCGAACCGCATAGGGCGCATGGAACAGCCTGCTCTCCTTCCC
>CANPZE010000130.1 GCA_947589315.1 uncultured Lachnospiraceae bacterium
GCTGGAGCCCTGTGACGGACAGACGGTGGAACTGATCCGAGTGACATTCCATGACTATGATGTTGACGAAGGACTTGCCTTTATCCGGGGCGTGAAGGAGAAAGGGTATCAGGTGGCCTGCAATCCCATCAATATTATGGGATATTCGGATGCGCAGATTCTGGGTCTGCTGGAAAAGGTGAATGCGGTTCGCCCAAACATTTTTTCCATTGTGGATACCTTTGGTTCCATGATGAAGGGGGATCTTCTTCGGATCTATTCCATGGTGGAGCACAATCTGGACAAGTCCATCGCCATCGGCCTGCATCTGCATGAAAACCTGGGTTTGGCCTATTCGCTGGCACAGGAATATATCGGTATCCTGACCACCGGCCGCAACAGTATTATCGATGCCTCCATGCTGGGGATGGGGCGTGTGCCCGGCAATCTGTGCATGGAACTGATCATGGACTATATGAATAAGCTGGAGGGGCGCGATTACAATGTAAATCCTGTGCTGGACGGGATTGACGATCACATCATTCAGCTGAAGCAAATAGAACCCTGGGGCTACAATATCGCCTATGCCCTTTCCGCCAAGTACAATCTGCATCGGAATTATTCGGAGTATCTGTTGGGCACCGGAAGGCTGCGGGCCAAGCAGATCAATCAGATCCTGTCACAGATCGCGCCCGAGAAAAAAACCGCTTTTGACAAAGAATATATAGAAAAACTGTATCTGGAATTCCAGGGTATTCAGGTGGATGACAGCGTTTTTTTACAAAAGCTGACAGAGGAAATCGCCGGGCGGGATATCCTGGTCATCGCGCCGGGGGCCAGCATTGCGGCCTGTCAGGAGCAGCTGGATCGGTTTATCGGCCAAAAGAATCCCTTCGTATTTTCCGCGAACTTTGTGCCGGAGCATTATCGAACGGATTATGCGTTTTTCTCCAATGCCAGGCGCTATGAAAGCTCCAGAGACCGAAAGACGGAGAAGGGGTTGATCGTGACATCCAATCTGCTCAATGTAGGCTGCGAGATGGAAAATGTGGTGAATTATTCTGAGGTGAGTTTTTCTGAAAAAGGGATCAGCGATAACTGCGTGATCATGCTGCTGCGCCTGCTGGTCAAGCTGGGCGTGAGGGAAGTCGCCCTGGCGGGGTTTGATGGGTATCAGGAGAACGGGATCAATTATGTATATTCCGGAATGGCCAGTCTGCATACCCGGGGAGAAGAGGAGAATACCAATATCCGCAGGTATGTGAGCGATCTGAAAAAAGAGATGCGGATGCATTTCCTGACGCCGTCGCGTTATGAAATGCAGGAACAGGATTGACGGCTGTTTTCGAAATATATCATGTCCCGAAATGAGTAATAGGAGCAGAGACGGAGCGGCAATGGAACAGGATTGGAAAAAGATCAGATATCTGGTTATCGATGTGGACGGTACGATGACGGACGGCGGCATTTATTATGACGAGCATGGAAATGAGACAAAAAAATTCTGTACTAAGGATGCCGCCGGTTTTTTTGCGGCCCATCAGGTCGGGATTCAGATCCTGGTGCTGACCGGCAGAGAGTGTTATGCGGTCACAAGACGGATGCAGGAGTTACAAGTGGATTTCCTGGTGCAGAATCAGAAGGATAAGACCGGTTATCTGTCCGGTTTCCTGCAGGAACATGGTATTTCCAAAGAAGAAATAGGTTATCTGGGGGATGATCTGAACGACTTGGGTTGTATGCAGCTGGCCGGATTTGTTGGATGCCCTGCGGATGCCTGCGAGGAAGTAAGGGTGCGGGCGGATTATGTGTCCTCAGTGAAAGGCGGGTGCGGAGCGGTTCGAGATATCGTATCCTTTTTGCTGAAATGCCGGGGTGAGTGGGAGAAAGCCGTAGAGTCGGTATATGGGTGCGGTGTATGAGACAACGGATGAATGTTTATCTGACAACCGGCAGAAAAAATCTGTTTTATTGTTATCCGGCAATTCACTCTTTGTTCCTGGAAAACCAGGATTCGGAGATCTATTTGTATCTGGTATCTGAGGATCTGGAGGAAGCGGACATTGAAAAGGAGAGGGAACTGGCGGAGCGTTATGGCCACCGGATCATTCTCCTGCATTTTGATATTGAGAGGGCCGGACAAAGTATCGTCAGTAAAAATCCCGATCATTGGCCCATCGGCACTTTGGGTTGTTACTGGCTGTTCCATGAGCTGCTGCCGGCGGATGTGGATCGTATTATCGCTATTGAGGCGGATACCGTGACGATAGGATCTTTGGCAGAGTTTTATGCTACCGATCTGGCTGGATATTATGCGGCCTGTCCGGGACCGGAGCATAAGCCGAAAAGTCATCGGAATCTGATGCAGCGGCTGGGCGGGGATACGCTGACCTTTGTCATGTCGCTCTATCATGTGGAGGCGATCCGCCGCGATTTTTCTCTGGTGGACATTCTGGAGATGGATGCCAGAGTTGTGCGGGAGTTCGGGCATTCCCAGCAGGAACTCACTTTTGGCATTCTCTTTCGGGGAAGGATCCGGTTCTGGCCAGGGGTGGATTCCTGCGTGGAGGAAAACCGGCAGTCAATGGGGGAACTGGGTTATGATTATATCCGAAAGTGCGAGGCAAGCTGTAAGATCTTGCATTTTTCCTCTTTTGTGGAAAAGGAGAAGCCCTGGAATCCGGTATGCGTGATGCCGGGGTATGCGATA
>CANPZE010000131.1 GCA_947589315.1 uncultured Lachnospiraceae bacterium
GGACTGACAGCTGCGGGCGAATGGCCGCAGATGCGACTGCTTCTGCCTTCTCTGGCGGGAGCCTCTGTTCTGGATCTGGGCTGCGGGTATGGCTGGCATTGCCGCTACGCGGCAGAACAGGGAGCCGCCCGCGTTCTGGGGCTGGATGTCAGCCTGCAGATGCTGGAGGAGGCCAGGTCCCGTACACAAAGCGATACGGTCCGCTACCGCCTCTGCTCGCTGGAGGACTATGAGTACCCGGAGAATACCTGGGACCTGGTTCTCTCCAATCTGGTCCTGCACTATGTGGCCGACCTGGCTCCCGTCTGGGATCATGTCTTCCGTACCCTGAAGCCGGGCGGCGTCTTCCTCTTCAACATCGAGCACCCGGTATTCACGGCCGGCATCCACCAGGACTGGCTCTACAGAGAAGACGGCACTCCCTCCTGCTGGCCCATCGACGGGTACTTCAGCCCGGGATCCAGAGAGACCCGCTTTCTGGGCCATACCGTCCGCAAGCAGCACCACACTCTGACTCAGATTCTCATGGGCCTTCTGAACCGCGGCTTCCGGCTGGAGGCCGTTGAGGAGGTTCAGCCCCCGGAAGACTGGCTGGACCAGCCGGGCATGCGGGACGAACTGCGGCGTCCCATGATGCTCCTGGTCCGATCCTGCAGGCCGGAAACCACCTGAAAGACAGCACGGGCACCGGAACTCCGGTGCCCGCCTCTGTTATCTCCATTTACCGATGCGCGTTCTCCAATCGGCAGAGTATGGTGATTCTGTCCTTTACGCAATTTGTTTACAATAATATTCTATTGATATATTTTACTCTTGAAAGCAGCAGCATGATACCGGAACTCACTGTACACGTAATCAGATAGGACAGTATCATCTGCTCCAGCGTTGTCACACCGTGTATTCCGGATATAAGATGTTTGGAAGCTGATTTATGAATCAGTACATGAATCAGATAGATCCCATAGGAGGCGGCAGAATAAGCGGCAAGAAACCGAGCCGGGATCTTCTTTTCCATCTTTGGTAACTGCTTTGCAAAAACAAAGATCGCTGATGCGCACAGATAGTGATTCAGCTGGTAGCTTCCATTGAAAGCCAGATTGATACCCTCTGCTGAAGAGGCCGCATGATTTCCGATCACAGCAATCAGGAAACCTGCCAGTCCCCCTGCATATATCATCAAACGGGATCGCAGTGAAAAATCTGCTGTTCCCAGCAGATATCCCAGAATTACGAATCCGAAATATCCCTCCATGAGCGGCTCGAACAGATATGCATAGAAAGGAGTAAACGTATTAAAGAATGGTCGTATTGTGGGAACAAACAGAACAAGCAGTAACAGCCATATTTTCTCTTTCGAAGAACATGCATCGAGGGTCCTTTTCAGGAACGGAAGAAACAGATAGATTCCGATCAGTGTATACACAAACCACAGATGATACTCGCTGCCATTGACAATAAGCTCCTTCAGAAATTCTGCTGTACTCAGTTTCGCCCCTGATTCTATTCTGTTATATACATAGTAAACCGCATCCCAGCAGAGAAATGGAATCAGGATCCGTATCATTCGTTTTTTATAAAATGGAATAAACTCAAGAGTCTTCGGACTCTTCAAAAGAAGATATCCACTGATCATGAAAAACAGAGGGACTCCTGTTCGCACGACCGGATTAAGTAAATTACATATCATCCAGGTTCTGGTCCCGTATAAATTCTGATTCAGAATATAAGGGTTCATACAGTGGAGGAGCATCACGCACAGTATGGCAAAAGACCTGAGCCAGTCAAGATACTGGATTTTTGTCATATCTTTTTCTCTGTCCATTTTTTGATCCTTTCCATCCGTCTCCATAATGAATGGATCTGCTTCTCTTTTTCGTCGCAGCAGGTGGAAGCACTTCCTGATAAGATAGAGGTGGGGGTGTTTCCCACCCCTGTCATTGGTTATGTACAGATCCTGTCATGCAGCTCTCCATCAGAACAGAACACAATATACTCCAGGCGGGATGGCACTCCATCGGGTTTACCAGCCCAGGCCGTCCCTTTGCTGTCCTTCCGAGCATGACCTTCCCGGCTATTGACCGTACAGCCCGAGCGCATCGGTCACCTTAGAGATGTTTCAGCACCTGCACTGCATACCATGCCCGGCCCACCAGGACAGCACGGGCACCGGAACTCCGATGCCCGCTTCTGTTTTCTCCGATCAGCCTTTTACGTACTCAAAAAGGCGGAGCATGGTAATGATCCCCTGCTCCCGGGTATACGGCTGTTTCGGCTCAAAGGTCCCCTTGTCAGTCCCCTTGATGATGCCGGACCCGCAGGCCAGACGGACATATTCCGCCGCCCAGCTGCTGATGGCCGCGTTGTCGTTGAAGTTGAGGCTGCCCATCGGCATCTTCTTTCCCGCCTGTTCCGACAGGATGGCAAGCAGTTTGGCCGCCTGCTCCCGGTTCAGGGGACCATTGGGATCAAACTTTCCGTCTCCGATCCCGTTGACCACGCCCAGAGAGGCCAGCTTCTCCACATTCACGTCGCTGGTGTCTGAGAACTTCGTGC